>CAYWSM010000166.1:0-5308 GCA_964460935.1 uncultured Terriglobales bacterium
CGCGCCAATATCGAGCAGGATCGGTTTGTTCTCGCGCTTGGCAGTTTCAAAAGCATCAGCGCCCCACTCAAACCAGCGAATCGGCTGGTGCATGGCAGAACGCAAATAAGAAGATGCAGCGCTCGCAAGCGCGTTGGTCGCAGTCTCAGTCGTCATTTGTTTGTCTTTATGTAGCACAGCCATTCCTGGCTGTGCTTTTGTCATCAAGTGCGCGAGGGATCTGCTTTTCTACTGTGTACTCAGCTCTTTTCCCACTTGCGTATAGATGTCCACCGCTCGCATTAGCTGCTCTTTGTCGATGAGTTCATTTTCCGTATGCGCAACGTGAATGGAACCGGGTCCGAGCAGCAGCGGCTCGCCCCAATTGGAGAGTTGCGGAATATCCGTCGTAAACGCCGCGATCATCGTGGGCAAGCCAGGAATGGTCCGTAGTTTTGCATACGGGATTTCCAGCGGAAACTCCACTTTCACCAGATCACGCACTCCATCAACAATATTGCGGCGGATGTCTTCAGCTGGACCGACCAGCCGAATCAGGATCTGCGCACGTGCGTGGTCGGCGATGACGTTCGGAGCGCGCCCACCTTCGATTACACCCACGTTCAACGTACTCGGTCCAACTTCTTCGTTGAACGGCAGATGCATCTTCTTCAACCGATGCAGTGCTTCCGTGAGCTTGTCGATCGCTGACTCGCCGAGTTCCGGATATGCCGAATGCGCCATCTTTCCGGTCGCGATCAGCTCTACCCGCAGCGCGCCTTTCGAGGCGACCGCGACTTTATTCTCCGTCGGCTCGCCGTTAACGAGAAACTTGCTGCCGATCGGATGGTCATTGGCGATCTTTGCGCCGAGGCTGTCGCGTTCTTCACCGACAACAAACAGCAGGCCGACATTGATCTTGTGCTCCGACTCGAGCTTCTGAGCAGCCGCAATCTGCGCAGCGATGATGCCTTTTGCGTCGCAGGCTCCGCGGCCGTAAATGCGACGATCGTCTTCCCACGACGGAATGAATGGAGGAACGCAGTCCATGTGTGTCGAGAAGACAACCGTGGGCGATGCAGCTCCGCGTGGAAGCGCGAGCACATTGAAACGATGACGCTCGACAGGACCTTTCTGCACGTCGTAGCCGAGCGCAGCGAGACGGACTGCGAGAAAATCGCCAACCGGCGCTTCGTTTCCGGTGGTCGATTCGATGTCGATCAGTTCACGCGTGAACCGAATGGGATCCATAAGTTAACAGAATATCAAGAGAGGCCTGCGCGACGGCGTTTCCACAGGAAAAACATGAGTGCAATCACCACCAAAACGAAGACAATCCAATTGAAGTCGCTGATTAGCTTTAGCAGATGGTCGAGTTGGCTACCGAATGCGTAAGCGACGCCGGAAATCACCGAGACCCAAACCACCGCGCCGAGGAAGTTGAAAAGCGCGAAGCGCGGCCACTTCATGCAAAGCACGCCAGCCAGCGGACCGGCAATAATACGAGCGCCGGCAACAAATCGGGCAAAGAAAATGGCTAACGGTCCGTGGCGGTGAATAAGCTGTTCAGCTTTGTCGATATGCGACTGGTGGATGCGGAAGAAGTGTTTCCAGCGATCAAGCAGCGGGCGTCCGCCGCGACGTCCGATCCAGTAGCCGATGTTGTCGCCAGTCGTCGCGGCGATTGTGGCGACGGCGATGATCCACGGCAAGTACAGCTCTTCGCGGTTAAATGACATGACGCTGGCGAGAATCAGGATGGTTTCGCCGGGAACTGGAACGCCCGCGTTTTCCAGCAGCAGTCCGACCGCAACTGCCCAATAACCCCAATCGAGCAGAAACCGCTGGATGGTGTCGATCAAGCTGTGCATGAATGCTGTTCAGGTTAGCAGAGTGCTTCAGTGCAGGAGGAAATCGAGCAGTAATCGATTGAATTCCTCGGGCACTTCGTCGTACGGAATGTGTCCTACGCCGCGCAACACCTCGAGCCGCGCGTTCGGGATACGCTTCATGATCCCTTTCGCGGACGAGAAGTGGACGGCTCGATCGCACGTGCCCCAAATCAGCATGACCGGCTTATTCGCCAGCGCAGCGTAATCACGTTGCAGATCATCGAGGTCCTGGCGGAAGTTGGCCATGATCGCGAGACCATAATTCCATGCGCTCGTCTCCAGCAGCGGCGAGCTGTAACCTTCGAGAGTTCCGGGACAGATTCTCTTTGGGTCTCCGAAGAGGCGCTTCAACCAGAGTTCTCCACTGGCTTGGATCAGCGGAACAAAAGCAATGAACATCCTTCCGCCAGGTTGCGTGGCAAGCATGCGGACGATCAGGCGTCCATGTCGCGACCAGGGATTTACCGGGGCAGCTAGTACCAACTTCTTTACACGCTCGGGCTGCGAGGCGGCCATGCGCACGGCAATTCCACCACCGAGCGAGGAGCCGACGATGTCAACGTTGGTGACATCGAGTTGATCGAGAAAATTCCACAGGCGATCCGCGGCGGCAGTGATGCTGTAATCGATGTCGCTCGGATGGTCGGAGTAGCCAGTGCCGAGCAGGTCAGGAGCATAGACGGTGCGAACGGGTGCAAGTGCCGGAATCGCAAATCGCCACGAGAACGAGTACGCCATCAACCCGTGAATCAGCAGAATGGGCGGACCGTTTCCGGCACGCAAGTAGCGCATCCGATGACCGTCAATTTCCGCCCAGCACTCTTCCGTTCCGGGGAAGATGGGCGGAGCTACGGAGCCGGCGGTCATTTATTTTTCCACAATGGCAACGCGAAGGGGCTTCTCGGGATTCTTATTAGTCGATATCGCCTCTGTCGCTTCTGTGTGAGGGGAGTTCCTGAGACTCCCCTCTTTTTTATTGAGTACATCAGTTCGTCAGTTTTTCAGTTCGTCGGAAATACTGCTGAACTGACATACTGATGAACTATTGCAATTTCTTCTTCAACAACTTCTTTAATACCTTAACGGCTTTGTCGATGTGCTTCTCTTCGGTGATGAAGGGAGGCAGGAAGCGCAACGTCGTGTCGTGCGTGCTGTTGATCAGAACGCCCGCTTCGAGAGCGGCATCGGAGTAAGGACGCGAAGGAACATTCAAGTCGAGCGCGAGCATCAGGCCGCGCCCGCGTACTTCCTTCACCGCTGCAAATTTGTCCTGAAGGTTTACGAGTTCTTCGCGGAAGTAATTGCCAACCTTCGTTACGTGATCGAGTAAATGTTCGTCTTCAACGATGGCAAGGAACTCGAGCGCGACACGGCAAGCGAGCGGTCCTCCACCGAAGGTGGTGCCGTGCTTTCCTGCGCTGATTAGGTCAGCGACTGCTTGCGTCATGATGATAGCGCCGAGCGGTAATCCAGCAGCGATTGGCTTTGCGACCGTGAGTATGTCGGGAAGAACGCCATGATGCTTGAAAGCAAACATCTCGCCGGTGCGACCCAATCCGCATTGAATTTCATCAAGCACCAGGAGCGCCTTACGCTCGTCGCAGATCTGGCGCGCAGCGCGCAAATATTCGGTGGAACACTCAAAGATTCCACCTTCCCCCTGAATGGTTTCGAGGAAGACGCCGCACGTTGAGTCGTCAACGCCATTACGTAACGCGTCGATGTCATTCAGGGGAACAAACGTCACACCTTCGAGCAATGGTCTGAAGTCGTCACGATATTTTGCGGTGGCGGTCAATGACATGCCGCCGTAGGTACGACCATGGAACGAATTGGTGGCGGCTATAAGTTTGAACTTGCTATCGCCGCCGATCTTGTGGCCATAGGCACGCGCAAACTTGATTGCGCCATCAATCGCTTCCGTGCCGGTGTTGGAGAAAAAGACGCGCGCCAGTCCGGACGCTTCCACCAACTTTTTCGCCAGTGGGCCCTGGTACTGGTTGTAGTAGAGATTGGAAACGTGAATAAGTTTGGAGACCTGATCACGAATCACCTTTACGATGCGCGGATGGGCATATCCGAGGGCGTTCACGCCAAGGCCGGAGACCAGGTCGAGGTATTTCTTGCCGTTGATGTCCTGCAAAAAAACGCCCTTGCCTTTTTCGAAGGTGACCGGGAAACGGGCGTAGGTGCCGAGGAGGTATTGTTTTTCGAGTTCAACGACGTCGTGTGTTTCTTTGGTTTCTATTACGGCAGTTTCCAATGCGATCTCCAGTCGTGTCGCCCCTGCCGGGGCTCGAAGAATGTAATGGCATCGTTACCCAGCGCTTCCGCGCTGGGCTAAAAATCGTCTCGCCGCTTCGCGGCTGTCAGCAGTTGTCACCGAGCATCTACGCTGCTAGCCCATGACGCCGTCTAATCGTCTTCGACCTGCAGCTGTCAGCAGTCGTTACCGAGCATCTGCGCTGCCAGTCCATGACGCTGTCTAGTCGTTTTCGACCCAACGGCAACGGATTTCGCCGCGGTGCATTTCGTCCATTATCCGCTGGGCAATGCTGTCGAGTTCGGAAATTGGATGTTGCTCGCCCTCGAAATAGACGGCGGGAGGCGTGGCGTACGGTTCGGCCCATATTTCGTAGGCGCCGCCGCCGGTGGAGATTTCCAGATAGTCGCCCTCCTTAAGGCGACGCTTTAGTTCGTCCAAATTCAGATCTTCAGGCAAATGACAGCCTCCACTACTCGGATAAAGAGCAATAAAGAATTTCCGATTGTAATTCGTCGGGAGCATGTAGAGATACGAACACACGGCCCTTACCCCTCCCCTCCACCACCTGACCGTTAGAATCAACAACTTACGGGGGGATAGGCCAGCAAGATCCTTGGAATCAGCGCGTTGCCGGTATGATCGTGCAAGCAAACGAGTTATGAGTATCGAGTAGCCAGTACCGGGTAGCCCCATGCCAGGAGTTTCCTTAAAGGCGCGATCAATCAGGGCCAGGTCTATGTCCGGTTTTGAGGGTGTACCCCCCGGGGGGGTTGAATGTGAAGACAAAGAAGTTACAGGATTTTCGGCGCTAAAAATGTGAATGGATGGGAGTTGCGGGGAAAAATGTGAAAACGCGGGAGTTAAACAAGGTCTGCCGCGGTTTCAACGGAACCCTCGCGCCTAACGGCGCTACGCGGACAAGAGTGTCCGCGCCACACAAGCTTTAGCCACACAGGCTTTAGCTACACAAGCTTTCAAAGAGCATTGCACGCGGTCGAAGGGAACCCGCGCGGGAGAAATGTCTCCTATTCCAGAGTAGCAAATTGGGGCGATGAAGCGGCGATGAGTGACGGCGGCAAAATCCTGGTAACGTTAGGGTTACGGCAGCGGAAAATAAAGTTCTTGACACGTGCATTGTGGAGGTAGAGGTCAGGAACGGGAGTTCCGAATT
>CAYWSM010000167.1:0-3381 GCA_964460935.1 uncultured Terriglobales bacterium
CACCAGTACCGGTGGGCTTTTTCTCTGGGGAAGAAACTATTCGTAGGCTTCGTTCAGGAGTTCGACGACATGCACAACGCGGCGATTGAGGCCGCGCTGCTCGACTCCGGCGCGAAGTTGCAGCATACATCCGACGTTGGCGGTGGCAATGACATCGGATTCGACGGACGAAACGTCGTCCATCTTCGCGGCGAGAATCTTCATCGAAAGCGAATTTTGAACCACGTTGTACACGCCGGCGCTGCCGCAACAGAGATCGGAGTTGGGCATTTCGACCAGTTGCGCTCCGATGGCCTTCAGGAGTTGGCGCGGAGCGGAGCGGATCTTCTGCGCGTGCGCGAGGTGACACGGGTCCTGGTAGGTGACGCGCTTCGAAAGTGGTTTCGCGGGTGCGACCAAACCGATCTCGTCCAGGTATTCGTTAATGTCGCGCATCTTCGATACGAACTGTTGCGCCTTATCCGCGTATGCAGGATCGTCCTTCAGCAGGTCGTGGTATTCCTTCAGCGTACCGCCGCAACCGGCGGCATTGGTGACGATCGCGTCGATGCTGTCGTCAAGCACGGCGTCGATGTTCAGGCGTGCTTGTGCGCGAGCTTCGTCGAGACGTCCGGCATGAGCATGCAGGGCACCGCAGCAGCCCTGATCTTTCGGAATAACAACAGAAACGCCATTCTTGTTCAGGACGCGGATGGTTGCCTGGTTCAGGTCGTCGAAGCTAACGCTGGCGATACAGCCGGCAAGCAACGCGACACGTCCGCGCTGCGTGCCTTCGGCCGGGAACTCACGGCCGAAGTCCTCGAACGAAAAGTGCTTGTCCACTTTGGGCGAGAGCGCTTCGAGTCGGGCCAATCCGAGCAGCTTGAGAATTCCGGATTTGCGAACGAGCCATTGCAGACCTGACTTCTGGTAGAAGCGCAGCAACTTAGCCAGAAAACTGAGAGACTTGTTGTTCCTGAGCACCCTGGAATAGAAGAAATTGCGCAGCTTGCGATCGAGGAACGGACGGCGATAGTTGGCCTGGATTTCGGCACGCGCACGTTCGACGATATGCCCGTAGGGAACACCCGAGGGGCAGGCAGTTTGGCACCCGAGGCAGCCGAGACAACGGTCGATGTGCTCGACGAAAGGCGTCTGGATCGGGAGGCGTCCTTCGTCGACCTGCAGGATTTGATAGATGCGGCCACGGGGCGAGTCGGCTTCCATGCCGAGCACACGATAGGTGGGGCATTGCTGCAGGCAAAGTCCGCAGTGGATGCAGGTCTTGTAGAGCTCCCACGTGGGCTTGTCGGGCGTGGTGAAGTTCGACTTGGCTTCGATTGGAGCGTGCGCGCTCAGAACAAAAACCTCCCGCGGTTCAGAATGTCTTTCGGATCGAGGGCGTGCTTGATCGCTTTCATCGTGCCGGCGTCGCTGGGCGATGCACCCCAGACGTCGATGGAATTCTTGAGGGTGGACGGGCAGCGGCTCACGACGGCCGATGCGTCGCGCGGCAGTGTACGGCGGAGACTGTCAACGGCGGTGACATACGATTCGGCCATGCCGCCGTCAAAGGCAACCAGCAGCGAGCTGATACCGACGCGTCCCCAGGCAGTGAGGCCGAGACGGTTCTCGTTGGCGATATGCTGGGCGTCGGCGAGCACCTGTCCGGCAATGCTGGGTGGAACGGAGACCCGCATGACGACAGGCGAGTCTTGACCCAAGATCTGCACGCTATTCCAGAACTTCTGTTCTTCGAAATCCGTGAGAGTTTTCGAAGCTCGCGAGCCAATCTCAGCGGCGTAGCGATTCAGCACTCGCTCACTGCCACCGGCGCGAACTGCTACAGTCCAGGCATTCAGGTTGTAAGCGCGCGGAGAGAGCACTTCCAGACATATTGGGGAGAGCGGGGAATCTACGATTGCATCGCGGCAGGCCATCGCTTCCTGCAAGCTGCTGAACTCGCATACGAATGTTCGCGTCGCGGCCGGCAAGGGGAACAGCTTGAAACTGGCGGAGGTGATGACCGCCAGCGTTCCGTAGCTGCCGATCAGGAGCTTCATCACATCGAAGCCCGCGACATTTTTGACGACGCGCGCACCGGCCTTGGCGATCTTGCCATCAGCAGTGACGTAGCGGACACCGAGGCAGAACTCGCGCAGTCCACCATAGAAATGCTTGAGCGGGCCGGAAGCTGCGACCGCCATCGCTCCGCCGAGCGTCACGCGATCGATGTGCGCGATATCGAGAGGAAGCATCTGTCCCTGATCGCGGAGCATGCCTTCGATTTCGCCGATGGTGGTGCCGGCCCCCACACCGATGGTGAGATCGCCGGGATCATAGTGCTCGATCGAGTTCAGGCGTTCCAGGCGAAGGACAATGTCGATCTGATGTGGAACGCGTCCGGGTTCCTGATGAGTGAATCCGCCGGCGGGCACGACAACCAGATCACGCTCGTAGGCGTAGCGCAGGATGGAGGCGATTTCCTCGACCGAGCCGGGGGTGACTACCATCGAAGGCGTAACGCCATCGATACTGAAGTGAGCCATCGTCGCAGGAGCTTCGGCGACGTTCTCTCCGCCGACAATCGCCGACAGATCAGCCGCACGGGATGGGGCAGCAGTCGTGCTCATTGTGCCACCTCAACGGCAACAGGCCGAACGCTTAAGACGCGCGCTTCGCCGCATCCACGGCGGATGGGGAACATCTTCTCCGGATTCATCGTTCCTTCGGGATTGAGCGCAAGCCGCAGTTGCTGCATGACATCGAGATCGTTGTCGCTGAACATCAGCGACATGAGTTCCTGCTTTTCGATGCCGACCCCGTGCTCTCCGGTGATGGTCCCACCGAGGCTGACACAATGGGTGAGGATTTCGAGGGACATCTCGTGCGTGCGGTGCAGTTGCTCGGGATCGCGCAGGTCGAACAGGATCGCCGGGTGCAGGTTGCCGTCGCCGGCGTGGAAGATGTTGGCGACGCGCTGTCCGTACTTCTTGCTGACGCCGTCGATCAGGCGCAGCACTTCAGCGATCTTGGTGCGCGGGACCACGCAGTCCTGCGAGTAATACGAAGGAGTAATGCGGCCGATAGCGCCAAAGGCCGTTTTGCGGCCCTTCCAAAGCAGCATGCGTTCGGCTTCGTCCTTGGCGCGGCGAACTTCACGTGCGCCGTGCTTCATGCAAACTTTCGCGACGGCTTCTGCCTGCTCTTCGACTGCTTCTTTCAGGCCTTCTAGTTCGATCAGCAGGACAGCGCCGGAGTCCATGGGATATCCGGCGTGGGTAGCTTCTTCGACCGTGCGAAGTGTGAGGCCGTCAAGCATTTCGAGTGCGGCAGGAGTGATGCCATGCTCGGTGATCGACGTGACGGTGTTCGCTGCATCGTCGACGGTGTTGAAGATGC
>CAYWSM010000168.1:0-4699 GCA_964460935.1 uncultured Terriglobales bacterium
AGCCGATGTCGGCGATTGATAATGTTGTTGATGATGTCGAGGAACCAGGCGGGCCGGGGCTCGCGGATGAGAATTATTAGAAACAAGTAGTCAGTAATCGGTTATCAGTATTCAGCAAGTTAACTGATGCCTAAATCGCCATACTGAACACTGATCACTGACTACTGTTTTAAGTGCTTCAGCATTTCCTTGAACACCGGCGTACCCGACGCCCGCATCAGCTCATACATCATCATTTCGGTGGAGGAGAGCACGGCTCCGGCGGCTTCCATGCGCTTCAGGCCGATCTCCCAATTCATCTCGGCGCGCGAGCCGACGGCGTCAGCGGCGACATGAACCAAGTATCCGCGATTCAGAGCCGCCAGCGCGGTCTGCATAACGCAGATGTGAGTTTCCATCCCGCAAAGCAGCACGGTATTGCGATGACCAGGGAGCGCCTTCATCTCGCCGCAGAACTGGTCGCTGCCGAAACAGGAGAACTCCAGCTTGTCGTAAACCGCGACGCCGTCGAGCAAGGAAGCGATCTCGGGCACGGTCGCGCCGAGTCCACGCACATACTGGGTCGTGGCAAGAATCGGGATTTCGAGCAGCTTGGCCAGATGAATCAGCAGTTTTGAATTCCGCACCAGCTCTTCTTGATTGAAGATCGGGGGCAGCAGCTTTTCCTGGATGTCGACGACAACCAGCGCGCATTCTTCCGCCTGCAGCGGATGCCGCGCCGCATTCGAGGTGTCATACGAAACTTCAACTTTGCCGATGGTAGGCATGGGCAAAAGTCTATCAGTCTCACAGTCGTTCAGTCAGTCACAGTGTGGAAGTCGCGCGCGATCAGGAGAAGTGAAGCTCTGGCGCGTAACGTTGACCGCTAGGTAACGCCGGGTTATATTGAAAATGGCTGCTGCCCCCTCGTTCAACGGCAGGACAGCTGACTCTGGATCAGCATATCGGGGTTCGAATCCCTGGGGGGCAGCCAACAGCTTTATCCCCACCTACTCCATCTTCTCTCTCGCGTTCCTCCATATATCGATTCCGCTCTCTTGCGCGTGTTTGTCGATCGCCACGAGTTCGTCTTTGGTGAATGTAAGGTTTTTCACGGCATCGAGTGAGTCGTCGAGTTGCGCGACGTTTCGTGCGCCGATTAGCGCCGATGTTACCCGCTGATCGCGCAGTACCCAGGCGATTGCCATCTGGGCAAGCGTTTGTCCGCGTTCGTGTGCGATCTCGTTCAGGGCACGCACGCGTTGCACGGTCTCATCAGAAAGCATGCTCTTATTGAACGAGCCTTCATGTGCGGCGCGCGAACCGGCCGGGACACCGTTCAAGTATTTCTTGGTCAGCAGTCCCTGCGCCAGCGGAGAGAAGCCGATGCAGCCTACGCCGAGTTCGTCCAAGGCCGGCAGCAAGTCTTTTTCAATCCAGCGGTTCAGCATGGAGTAAGAAGGCTGGTGAATCAGCAGCGGCACACCTTCACTGCGCAGAATCTTCGCCGCCTCGCGCGTGCGCTCGGCGCTGTAAGAAGAGATGCCGACGTAGAGCGCCTTACCTTGCCGGACGGCGTGCGCCAGCGCGCCCATCGTTTCTTCCAGCGGAACGTTCGACCACGGACGATGCGCATAAAAGATGTCCACGTAATCAAGCTTCATGCGGCGCAGGCTGTCGTCCAGCGAGGCCAGCAGATACTTCCGTGACGCGCCAATCCCGTATGGCCCCGGCCACATGTCCCAGCCGGCTTTCGTCGAGATGATCAGCTCGTTGCGGTAGGGCCGGAAGTCCTTCTCCAACCAAAGTCCAAAGTTTTCTTCGGCCGATCCATACGGCGGTCCGTAATTGTTAGCCAAATCGAAATGCGTAACGCCGCGATCGAAGGCGCGGCGGAGCATGGCTCGTCCGGTCTCAAACGAATCCACGCCTCCAAAGTTCTGCCATAACCCCAGCGATACAGGAGGTAACACAATGCCGGACCGGCCACAGCGGCGATATTCCACCTGTTCGTACCGGTTATCTGCGGCGATATAAGCCATGAATGCAATCTCCTCGGGCGACAGAATACATCGCGCGAATCACACACGGCTAGCCGAACGAGGGAGTATGCTGTTGCGCGGAGGTGCGGTTCGCATGGCAGTAACGCGGCGAGAGGTTCTCGCAGGACTGGGAGCATTGGGGATTGCAGCAACTGTTCCTGCATTTGGTAAAAGCGAGGCTGCAGGAGCGTGTCCATTCCGCTTGGCAGTGATTAACGACGAAATTACGCAGGATTTCGAGAAGGCCTGCCAGATTGCGGCGCATGACTTCGGCTTGTCGTGGATCGAGCTACGGTCGATGTGGGACAAAAATGTCACCGAGTTGGATGACAAGCAGATCGCGGAGGCAAAGAAGATATTGGCGGAATACAAGCTGCGGGTTACCGATATCGCCAGTCCGCTGTTCAAGACGGACTGGCCGGGGGCTCCTCTTTCCAAGCAGAGCGAACGACGCGATCAGTTCCACGCAGATTTTGACGCCAGCGCCCAGGACAAGCTACTCGACAAGTGCATCGCGCTGGCCAAAACCTTTGAGGCAGATCGTATTCGCTGCTTCGATTTCTGGCGTCTCGATGATCAGAAACTGTACCGAGCAGCTATAAACGCGAAGTTACAAGATGCCGCGGAGCGTTGCGCGAAATACGGTCTCATCCTTGTTCTGGAAAACGAAATGTCATGCAACACCGCGACGGGAGAAGAATCGGCGGCGCTGCTGAAAGCGATTCCGAATAAGAATTTCATGCTCAATTGGGACCCCGGAAACGCGGCGGCACTGGGCAGCACGCCGTATCCGAATGGATATGATCTGCTGCCGAAAAACCGCATCGGTCACTGTCACTGCAAAGATGTCGTGCGGAAAGCAGATGGCAAATACGACTGGGCTCCGGTAGGTGGAGGCGTGGTGGATTGGGTGGGGCAGTTGAAAGCGCTGCACCGCGACGGCTTCCGATACGGTCTGAGCCTCGAAACCCACTGGCGAGGCGGTGGTACACCAGAGCAATCGACGCGTATCAGCATGGACGGACTAAAGAAAGCGTTAGCGAAAGCGGGATTGGCGTGCTGAGGGGGGATGATGACGACACGACGCGAATTTCTCGAGAAATCGGCAAAAGCGACAGTGGGGCTGGCGATTGCAAGCACAGCCAAGAGTTATGCACAGATCATCGGCGCGAACAATCGGCTGAACTTTGCCGTCATCGGACTGAATGGCCGCGCCTACGCGCATCTCGCATCGTTGAAGGCGAACCAGAAAGCTGCTCGCATCACGCATGTTTGCGACGTCGAGAGCAACATCCTGAAGAAGTTCGCGGAAAAGACGCAGCAGATGATGGGCGAAGCTCCGGCGCAGGAGAAGGACTTCCGCAAGATTCTCGAAATTAAGGACGTGGATGCCATCACAATTGCCACGCCGGACCACTGGCACGCACCGATGGCGATCGCGGGTCTGCGCACAGGGAAGCACGTCTATGTCGAGAAGCCGTGCAGCCATAATCCGGCTGAAGGCGCAATGCTAGTGGAAGCGCAAAGGAAGTACGGCAAGCTGGTCCAGATGGGCACGCAACAGCGTTCTTCGCCGCATACCATTGAGGTTATCGATAAGATTCGCAATGGCGCGATTGGCCAGGCTTACTTTGCGAAGTGCTGGTACAGCAATACCCGCAAGTCGATCGGCACCGGGAAGGAAGCGCCAGTTCCCGCGACTCTCGATTGGGATCTGTGGCAGGGGCCGGCGCCACGCCAGTCGTATCGCGACAATGTGCAGCCCTACAACTGGCACTGGTTTCGCGTCTGGGGAACGGGCGAAACGCTCAACAACGGCACACATGAGGTTGACGTCTGCCGCTGGGCGCTGGGGGTTGACTATCCAACGAAGATCACTTCGTCCGGCGGACGCTACCACTTCAAAGACGACTGGCAGTTCTATGACACGCTCGTTACCAGCTTCGATTACGACGGCAAGACCATTTCGTGGGAAGGGCGAAGCTGCAACGGCATGAAGGTTTATAACCGCGATCGTGGATCGGCGATTATGGGAACGGCGGGGACGGTCGTTGTCGATCGTGATGGGTATGAGATCTACGATCTTAATGGCCGCAAGACCAGTGAATACAAAGCCGGAACGCAGAGTTCGACGGCTGATCTGACCGGCAGCGATTCGATGACCGATGCACACTTCGCCAACTTCATTGCCGCGATCCGAAAGGGAGACAAGCTGAATGCACCAATCGAGGTTGGTAACGTTGCCGTTACGATGCTGCAGTTGTCGAACGTGGCGTGGGAAGTCGGTCGCGAACTGCATCTTGATCCGAAGGACGGCAAGATTCAGAACGATTCGGATGCGATGAAGCTGTGGGGACGGACGTACGAACCTGGCTGGGAAGTAAAGGTGTAGGCATGGAAAGATCGCATCTGTCTCGCCGAAGCTTCGTCAAATCCAGCGCGCTTGTTGCGGCTGCATCCGTTCTGCCAGGACGGGTGCTTGCGCAGGATGGAACCTCAAATAGTTCTACCGCGATTCGTCTCGGACTCGCCAGTTACACCTTCCGCAACTTCTCACGCGCGCAACTGATCGCGTTCATGAAGCAGTTGAACATCAACGCCCTGAACGCCAAGGACGTCAAAGATCATCTTCCGTTCGATCTTGAGGCAGAGAAGGCTGCTCTTGCGGATTACGCTGC
>CAYWSM010000169.1:0-5403 GCA_964460935.1 uncultured Terriglobales bacterium
GCATTCTTGCTCGTCTCAACTGCATCACATCGAACGACCAGCTTTTAACACGACAGCAATCATGGGCCTAAAGACTCCGATACTTATTTCTTTCTCCGGCATGGATGGCGCCGGCAAGAGCACGCAGATCGAAAACCTCAAGGCTGTCGCCGAACAGCATGGGCTCAAGGTAACGATCCTCACTTTTTGGGACAACGTAGTCATGCTCTCGCGCTATCGCGAAGGATTCGTCCAGAAAGTGTTCAAGAGCGAATCCGGCGTTGGAGCGCCCGGCAAACCGGTAAACCGTCGCGATAAAAATGTCCGTGGATGGCACATGAATCTGGTCCGCCATGGTCTTTATCTGCTCGATGCGACACATCTTCCTGTTGTGCTTAATCGCGCTCGCCGCGATGGAGCTGACCTCATCATCATGGACCGGTACATCCATGACGAGCTGGCGAATCTTCCGCTGGAGAAGCCGTTGACGCGAGCGTTTGTGCGCACGGTGGCGCGTCTCGTGCCGCGGCCCGACATCGCTTTTGTGCTCGATGCCGACCCTGAATTGGCATACGCGCGAAAGCCCGAATATCCGGTGGAGTTCCTGCACAATGTCCGTGCTGCTTATCTTGATCTCGCCAATCTTCTCGGAACCATAACGGTGGTGCCGGCGCTGTCGCTTTCTGAAGCCAAAAGTGTGGTTGAGATTTCTTTCCGTCGCATCCTGACGAAGTATGGGATCGCCAACCGCCGAGGTATGTGGGCGGCGTGACAAATGATCAGCGAGTGGCCGTAGCTAGCGTGAACTTTCCTGTAAACCGCACCCGCCGGCCATCGCAATAAGGCTGCATGGCTTCGACTACCGCGGCGTCCACTTCACCCTTGCGATCCGGTGGAATGCTGTTGAGCAGCGGAGAAAAGGGAATCGTCACCGATTGGAAGTACTCCCATGCATCTTGCGGCGACCCGAGCCACGTCCAGTCAACTTCTCGCAATTCCCCGTGTGTCTCGCTGAAACCAGCTTCCTTTAATGCCAGCGTCAGTGTTTCCGGCTTCGCAAATCTGAACATGTTGAGCCCAGACTGGGGAAGCGGTGTACCCGTGAGGCGCTGAACAACGCCGATCGTGGTTTCGAAGTAGGGCTGATCCATCGGCCCCCAGGCTACAGCGACGAAACGTCCGCCAGGCTTGAGTATGCGATGTATCTCGCGAAGAGCTTTCGGCAGGTCGCTGAAGAACATGAGACCGAGGCGGCTGGTCACACGATCAAATTGCCGGTCGTCGAACGGGAGTTGATGCACGTCCGCCACCTTGAAGGAAATGTTCCGCAGACTGCGCTGCTGGGCGCGGCTTTCGCCGATCTTCAGGGGTCCTGGGGAAATATCAGTGGCGATGACTTCGCCCGTACAATTGAGCAGAGTCGCCAGTGAGATTGCCGGTTCTCCCGTGCCGGATGCCACATCAAGAACGCGCATTCCCGGCTGGACGTGCGCTTCGTCAACCACAAGCTGTGTGAGCGGCGTCCCCATCATCGCCGACTGTTTTCGCCAGCGCTCGCTGGCGTTAGTGCGCGCGAAAGAATTCCAGTCGGAAGTAGGCATGGTGGTCATTGTAGTGGGCTCTCTCATCAGGTGATCGGATGATCAGGTGATCTGATGCGCGGTCATTCGTGTCCTGGCATCGGATGTGTCGCCTGGTCCGCGTGTGGGATCAGGTACTGGTATACCTGCGAGGAGATATCCGAATTCCATCGGCCGATGAGCTTCGCGTATCCGACAGTTCCAAAGAATATAACTGCAATACCTGCGGCAACTGCCCACGCAGGCACAGCTTTTTTCGCCGGCACAGCGAGGACGAGCGCTCTCTCGGCCGGGCAGACCGCGACGCACTCCATACAAGCGGTGCACTCGGCGGATTTGATCGTCACCAACTGATCGACCGGTAACCGCGACGGACAGTTTTTCGCACACTTGGCGCAGTCGATGCAGGTCTCCGGGTTTCGGGTAATCCGAAGCGGACTGAATAAGGATGCGAGTCCCATCAGTGCGCCGTAAGGACATAGATATCGACACCAGAAGTTCTGGATGACCACCGACAACAGCACCAGCACTGCGATGACGATCAGCCCGATTTCGCCGAGGAAGCGGAAAAAGTTCAGCATCTTCACGTCAGCGATCAAGCCGTAAGGACTCTCGAGGAAGGCATGAATGTCGCGCGGCGACATGCTGTACACGGCATAAAGGAAGAACGCCAACAGCAGGTACTTCAGCCCATGCAACCCGACGTCAAGCTTGCGGGGAAGGTGCAAATTACGCCTGAACAACTTGCGCCCGAGCTTCCATAAATATTCCGACAGCGTGCCCACCGGGCACAACCATGAGCAGAAAGCTTTGCGAAACACCAATGAGATGGTTAGGAACGCCACGATTAGAAACATGCCCGCCGGGTGCAGTTTCGGAATGCTGCCGGTAAGCAG
Source organism: uncultured Terriglobales bacterium (assembly GCA_964460935.1). Classification (GTDB taxonomy): domain Bacteria; phylum Acidobacteriota; class Terriglobia; order Terriglobales; family Acidobacteriaceae; genus DATMXP01. The sequence goes on from CAYWSM010000169.1 coordinate 2,456, forward strand.
CGCGGCCTTCAGGTTCATCAGACCGGCGATCGGGAGATAACCCTCCACTCCGGCTGGGCGACTGGGCGCAGTTCCAAGCCCGCTGCCTTCATAGAAGCGGACAAACCGATAGAACTCGATGCCGAGGACACCATTCAGAAGAATGAATGCGAATTGCACCGTTCGGCGAAGGCGCTGCGAATAGTCGGGAATGAGACGGCGGATCAGCTTCTTTTTCGGCTTCGGGGCCGCCTTCACCATTTCCAGCAGTACCGATTTCGGCTCTGATGGCGCGGTTAGCATGGTCGCCATACGGGCTTCCTCCAAGGGAAGATACAGGCTACGGCGGGCGACTCACAGCGGCCTATGACTTAAATCACACGAAGGCAGGGTGGCTGGCACGAAAGACAAAGAAGGCAAAAATAGTTCCCTGAGATGCTGAACAGCGGACATCGGTAGGGCCTAAGCGGCGGTCGCCGACTTTCTGAATTCAAGCTGGTCGGGCTGTTTCCGCTCAGCGTTCAACTGCCTGACCTGTAACTCAGCTCTCACTTCCCTCTCGATCTTGATTGCCCGGACGGCATCGAGGATATGGTTCCAAAATCCAGATCCAGCACTGGACATCGCGCCCAACAGCACGTATGCGGGCCAATGCAGGAACTGTGCCATAGTCGGAATCATGGCCGCGATCTGTGCGTGCGACGCCCAGGCGGTCAGGCCGCCGATGACGCCGGCAAGAATCTGCAATAGTGCTTGCCGCAATTGCTCGTGAATTTTCCAGTCATTCGCTAGCCAGCCGGCGGGAAGGATTTTCTTCAGGAGTTCAATCACGCGTTCCGAAGCCATACTGAGAGCAACGAGAACCGTGAGCAGACTACTTATGTTGGCCATAAGACCTCCAGTTTCGAATCGGACAGAGGCAAGGGCCGTGACTTCCACAATTATCGAAGGGAACATTACGGCTGCGGCAAAAAGTCTGGCCTGTTACAAATTCGGGAATACCAAATCGGGAAAGCCGCAGAAACTCAATGCGATAATCGACAGGTGATTCTCGGCCTCGATCACGTTCAACTTGCCGCACCGCCCGGGTGCGAGGCGCGCGCCCGCTGGTTCTTTGGCGAGGTGCTCGGCATGCAGGAACTGGAAAAGCCAGAAGAACTCGCGCGTCGTGGCGGATGCTGGTTCGCCGCCGGAGATCAGCAGTTACATATCGGAGTAGAGCCGGACTTTCGTCCGGCGAAAAAGGCGCATCCGGCGTTCCGCGTAAAGTACATGATCGTGCTCAAGACGCGGCTGAACTCGTACAAGATTGCCTTTCGTGAAGATGAGGCGAATCCGGGAGTGAAGCGGATCTTTGTGGAGGATCCGTGGGGGAATCGGTTGGAGTTCGTGGAGTAGTTAGTCCGCCAGTTGTTGCGCCTGCTGCATCTTGCGCGCCTGAATCTCGATATAGACATTCACCAGCGATACCGCCGCCGGTGTAACGCCGGGGATACGGCTGGCCTGTCCGATCGTTTGCGGACGGACGTGTTGAAGCTTTTCTTTCATCTCCCGCGAAAGACCGGAGACAGACGCGTAGTCGAACCATTCAGGGATGGTGCGCTGTTCGGACTTCTTGAGGCGCTCAATCGATTTCTGCTGCTGGTCGAGGTATCCGGAGTACTTGATTTCGGTTTCGACCGTGCGGAGTTCGTTGAGAGTCTGCGATGGCAATTTTTCACCACGGATCTGGACGGATTCGGACGGATTTGTGTCAGAGAAAAATCCCGGTAGCAGGTCGGCGAGGACCGGTGCGAGAGCGTCGATGCGCACCTCGGGGCGGCGGAGAAGTTGGGCGATAGGAAAGCTGGCGAGATTGCCCAGCGTGCTGATGTCGAAAGCAGATGCCTCGCGGACTGGCGTCCGCTCGTCATGACAATCAGCTGTGATGGCGATTTCTGACTTGTTCAGTTGAGCTTCGATTGCCGGCCCAATGCGTTCGATCATCCCCTTCGTTACCTTCGTCTTCTCAATCACCTGCTTCATGGCTGCGAGGCGTTCCTGCTTGGCAAGGTAGTCGGCCCAAGCGGCATCGTTGATCAGCCCCACTTTGCGGCCATATGGCGTCAGTCGCTTGTCGGCATTGTCGATGCGCAGGTGCAGGCGGAACTCGGCGCGCGAGGTGAACATCCGATAAGGCTCGTTGGTGCCCTTCGAGATGAGGTCGTCAATCAGGATGGCGGTATACGCTTCGGTGCGGTCGAGAACTAATGGGTCTTTGCCTTGGACGGCAAGCGCGGCATTGATACCGGCCATAATGCCCTGGCAAGCAGCTTCTTCGTATCCGCTGGTTCCGTTGATCTGCCCGGCGAGATAGAGGCGTGCAATCTTCTTGGTCTCTAACGTTCGGGTTAGCTCGGTCGGATCGACCGAATCGTACTCGATGGCGTAGCCGGGGCGTAGCATGTCGGCATTCTCGAGTCCCGGGATGGAGGCGATCATCGCCTGCTGCACTTCGACCGGCAGCGAGGTACTCATGCCGTTTACGTACACTTCGTGCGTGTGCAGGCCCTCGGGCTCGAGGAAGATCTGGTGCGTCTCCTTGTCGGGAAACTTCACGATCTTGTCTTCGATCGATGGGCAGTAACGCGGGCCGATGGACTTGATCTGACCGCTGTACATCGGCGAGCGGCTCACGTTTTCGCGGATTACGCGATGCGTCTCTGGCGTGGTGAACGCGATGTGGCATGGGATCTGCGTGTCGTGATGGTGTACGCGCTTGGTGCGGAAGCTGAACGGCGTCGGGTCCTCATCGCCAGGCTGGACGGCGAACTTGCTCCAGTCGATGGTTCGGCCATCGAGACGCGGTGGAGTGCCGGTCTTCAGACGCACCACGCGGAAGCCCATGCGGCGGAGCGATTCGCCAAGCATCTGCGCAGGCGGTTCGCCACTGCGTCCCGCGGGAATCTGTTTCTCGCCGCAGTGGATGA
>CAYWSM010000170.1:0-19604 GCA_964460935.1 uncultured Terriglobales bacterium
AACAGAAGCGGCGCGCGCCGAAGTAGATGTGGGGTGAGGATGGCAACGACGCGCGCCTTATCAAGTTGAACCTATGTTAGGGGAATGCTAATTCCATGTCAATGAAAATCTTTAGCTAAATTATTGTAATTAAAGGAGTTAATTGAGATTCACGATCACGAAATGGCGGGAAAAGCAAGTTCATTTGTCACACTTCAGTGTGAGCAGATTCAAAGTGGGAATTACCCCTGAGCGGCCTTGGCATCTACCTGTTCTGCGAACTCGGGATGGGCCGCTATCCATTCCTGCGCCAGTCGTGCTACCTCCCGTTCTCCCGGGTACGACAGTTCCTTGGCCGCGTCTTCCAAGGGGATCCACAGCGCTCGCCGTACTTCCTTGTGCATTTCGGTAGAGATGTTTCCCAGCCTACCTGACCGGTAGAGAACAAGGTAGAAGCTGACAATCTTGAAAACCTTCTGATGGTCGCCCCAGGACCGTATGTAGTAGTACTTGATGTCCTTCAACTTATTGACGACTTCGGCTGTAACTCCTGTTTCTTCATGTACTTCGCGCAGTGCACTCTGTTCAGGCGTTTCCCCGGCGTCTACAGCTCCTTTGGGTAGGGCTAGTACAGACTCCCGGCTTGGCTTGCTGGCCGGGCTACGCCGGCCCTGCGGTTCTATGGCCGCGATCCACCAACGGTGCTTCATCCGCCGTACTACTACTCCGCCAGCCGAAAATTCGCGAATCATAGGTATTTAGAGCGCTACCGTCCCCTGGACAATGGGTTTATATGAATGCACTGTACTCCGCGGCGCGACTCCTGGTGATACCCACTTGGGTACCGAAGTCAGTTGTGGCTAAAACATTCTGTTGCGGTGGAGCATCTTACCGTATTGTAATTCGCTGTATTACCGGGATTGTGGGGTCTCGGGATGAACTCAATCGGTAAAGTCGTTCGCGGTATCAGGGCTTTTGCCAGGGAACTGGGCCGTTCCGTCGAATCTCCCAAGCCTAAGCCAAACTCGTCCCAGCCTCCCGCGATTGGCATCGCTCTTGGAGGGGGATTCGCCCGCGGCCTGGCTCACATTGGCGTCCTGAAGGTCTTCGAACAAGAGGGAATTCCCATCGCTTTTATTGCCGGCACGAGTGTCGGCTCGGTGATCGGCGCGGCTTACTGTAGCGGTATCTCTGCCAGGGAGCTCGAGGAAGTCGCTGCTCTCGTCCGCTTTAAGCACTTTGCTCGGTGGACTATTTCCCGCTACGGCATTGCTTCCAACGATCGCATGTCTGGGTTCCTTGAGAAGATTCTGAAGGTTCGCACATTCGAGGAACTGAAGATTCCTCTCGCGGTTGCTGCGACAGATTTTGTCTCCGGTGACGGTGTCGTATTTCGCTCGGGTCCGCTCATCGATCCTGTTCGTGCCAGTTGCAGTTATCCCGGGATGTTTCTGCCGGTTAACATCGACGGCAAGCTTCTTGTGGATGGAATGCTTGCGCATGCGGTTCCAACGGTCCCTCTTCGCGAGATGGGAGCAGAGCGCGTGATCGGCGTTTACCTGAGCGCTCACTGGGTAAACCTGAAAGGTCCACGCCACGTCTTCGATGTTGTGGGGCAATGCTTTTCGATTGCCCAGCAAAAGACCTGTGGTATCTGGGAAGCCGCTGCCGATCTGGTGCTTACCCCTGATGTCCGGGGATTCAGCTACGATGGATTTGAGCGCGCATCTGAATTGATTGCTACTGGGGAACAGGTTGCTCGGGCCGCCCTACCTCAGATCGAGTCGTGGCTCGCGAGACCGGCTGAGACTAACAAGAAAGTTAAGATTCCGCGCCCGGTGATCGCTCCCGCTCACCCGTAAGCAGCTTTCCGCGATGTGAACGGTGTGGTGAGATGACATGACAAAGGCTCCAGCCTGCGCTGGAGCCTTTCAATCTTGAGCGAGTCTACGACTTTTCGCCTTTATGGCGGTTACACATTTTGCCGCCGCAACAGCTCTTGGTTTTCTCTCCCTTGGCCATCTTGGCGGAGCAGCCGGCTCCGTCCCGGCAGCTCTTTGAGCCTTCCTTGCAGCACGACTTTTTGTCTTTGCAACAGAACGCCGCGGGTTTTGCTTTTTGATCGGCAGGCGTCGTCGGAGCCGGGTTCTGTGCCCAAATACCGGTGGCAAATAATAACGCGATGGTTAGAACCTTGATTTTCATTGCATTCCTGGAATTTCAGCGTCTTCCCTAGCTATTGGTCGGAATCTCGCGGCGGTTCAGCCTCGCCAGTTCTGACGATGCCTTTTGCATCGAGTCGCGGGCCATCATCAGAATTTTGGGGTCTGCGCTGTTGTGCAACAGGTATTCGCAGTGTTGCAAGATCGCCTCATACTGACCCCGTAAGTACGAATACTCATCTTTCATTTAGGCCGTCCAGTCTGGATTTCGGGGCAAGCTTAACGGCTATGTTGCAGGCAGGTCTGTGACTTTGCTCACTCCCTGTGGAAAAGAGTAATGAGCAACTTTCTGGTTGCGCATAATTTCTGGTTGTCGTATTATGCAACTTGGAGGTTGCGTAATGCCGGTTGCCCAAATAAACACCATCGAACAGCAAGTTATCATTCGTGCGCCGCGATCCCGCGTATGGAAGGCGCTCACCACCCCGTCTGAGTTTGGTACATGGTTCCGCGCCACGCTGTCGGCGACTGAATTTCGTCCCGGCGTTCGTGTGAACGGAGTTTCCACTTATCCCAATTGCGAGGGCAAACAATTTGTCCTGGAGATTGTTGAGAAGATTCCTGAGAAACTATTCTCGTGGAAGTGGAGCCCGGGGAAGGCTGACACGAGCGATCCAGCCACGACCGTTACTTTCACGCTCGAAGACATTGCCGGAGGCACTCGCGTTACGGTTACCGAATCCGGCTTCGACGGCATCTCACTCGAGCGCCGTGCCAAGGCCTTCGAGGACAACACCCAAGGCTGGAAGATCCAGATGCAAAACCTTTCGGAATATGCCGAACAGAACCGCTAACGCTCCACTCCGTCACGCGGCGCCGCTGTTTGCAGCGCTGGGGGACGAGGCTCGTCTCTCGCTGGTGACTCGCCTTTCGCGGGGCGAGTCACTTTCGATCACCCGGCTCACGGCTGGCCTGCCAATGACCCGCCAGGCTGTAACCAAGCATCTGCGAGTGCTAGAGGACGCAGGGCTGATTGCGGGCTCGCGACACGGGCGCGAACAGTTATGGGAACTCCAACCTGAGGCTGTCCATGAGGCACAGCACTATCTTGAAACGATCAGCCGACAGTGGAGCGAGGCACTCGGCAGGCTGAAGGCATTCGTGGAAGAACAGAAGCCGTAGTTACTTTGTTGCGGAAGAAAACAGCCGCGAAAATCGCGGCTGTGAATGACTGCGTTTAGCTAGGCGATTACTTCTTCAAAAGCTTTTTAGCTTGCGCGACGACGTTTTCTACGGTGAAGCCGAAGTGCTTATACAAGTCTTTCATCGGAGCGGAAGCGCCGAAGTCGGAACGCGCGATAATCACGCCTTCGTCACCGACGTATTCGCGCCAGCCAAGATTCGTGCCGGCTTCCACCGCGACGCGAGCTTTCACGTTCTTCGGCAACACACTATCCCGATACTCTTCCGATTGTTTCTGGAAGAGCTTGAATGATGGAATGCTCACAACGCGGCTGCGAATACCTTCCTGCGTGAGTTGCTCGTGGGCTCCGACAGCGAACTGCAATTCCGATCCGGTTCCAATCAGGATGACTTCCGGTTCGCCTTTGGAATCGCCCATTACGTAAGCGCCCTTCGCCACACCCGCGGCGCTCGCGTACTTTGTGCGATCGAATGTCGGCACCGCCTGCCGCGAGAGGATAAACGCAACTGGATCATGCTTCTGCTGCATCGCCACGCGCCATGCTTCGGCGACTTCGTTGGCATCGCCGGGACGCAAGTCGATGATGCGAGGAATCGCCCGGATCGACATGATGTGTTCGATCGGCTGATGCGTTGGACCGTCTTCGCCAAGACCGATGGAATCATGCGTGTAGATGAATAAGACCGGTTGTTCCATGATGGCGGCGAGCCGCAACGTGTTCCTCATGTAATCGGAGAACATCAGGAACGTCGCGCCAAACGGCCGCAGTTTCGACAGAGCGAGTCCATTGCAGATCGCTCCCATCGAGTGCTCGCGAATGCCGAAGTGCAGATTGCGCGCGTTGTAGTCGCCTGCTTTGAATTGACCGCCGTCTTTGATCAACGTCTTGGTCGATGGCGCCAAATCGGCGGCTCCGCCAATCAGCCAGGGAACATGTTTCGCGACCGCGTTCTCGACGACACCGCTGGTTTCGCGCGTCGCCTTACCCTTGGGATCGGCAGGGAAGTTTGGAATATCCTTGTCCCAGTCTTTCGGCAGCTCATTCTTTTGCATCAGGTCGAATTCTTCGGCAAGTTGCGGATTCGCTTTGCGGTATTCCGCGAACTTCTGATTCCATTCGGACTCCCACTTCGCTCCGCGATCGACGGCTTTGCCCATGTACTCCTTCACTTCGTCGGGAACGAGGAAGTGTGCGTCTTCAGGCCATCCGTATGCTTTCTTAGTCAGCCGAATCTCCTCTTCCCCAAGCGCTTCGCCGTGAGCCGCGGCTGTGTCCTGCTTCGTTGGAGCTCCCCAGGCGATGTGGCTATCGACGATGATCAGGGTCGGACGCTGCGTCTCTTTCTCTGCGGTAGCAATCGCTGCGTTGAGCAGTTCGAGATCGTTGGCATCGCTCACGCGCAGCACGTTCCAGTGATAGCCGAGGAAACGCGTGCCGACGTCTTCCGAGAAGGCAAGATCGGTGTGACCTTCAATGGTGATGCGGTTGTTGTCGTAGAACCAGATCAGGTTCGAGAGCTTCAGGTGTCCGGCGATTGAAGCCGCTTCGCCAGAGATACCTTCCATCATGTCGCCGTCGCCGCAGAAGGTATAGATCTTGTAATCGATTAGTTTCTGGTCGCCGTGGTTGAGGTGCGCTTCAAGCCAGCGTTCCGCGATCGCCATTCCGACAGAATTGCCACATCCCTGGCCCAGCGGACCGGTCGTGGTTTCTACTCCAGGGGCAATGCCGTATTCCGGATGGCCCGGAGTTTTCGATCCCCACTGACGGAAGTTCTTCAGCTCCTCAAGAGACAAGTCGTAGCCGGTGAGATGCAGCAGGGAGTAAAGCAACATCGACGCGTGACCGTTCGAGAGAATAAAACGGTCGCGATTGGGCCAGTTGGGATTCTTTGGATTGTGGCGAAGATAGCGATCCCACACAACGAATGCGAGCGGCGCGAGCGCCATCGGAGTTCCCGGATGCCCGCTGTTTGCCTTCTGCACTGCGTCCATCGCTAGAGTGCGAATCGTGTTGATTGAGAGCAGCTCAACTCGCTCGTCGGGTTTTTCGGAAGCGGTCGGACCGCGCTTGGGCTCAACGCCTGTATTGGATTCCAGGACTGCTGCCGACGTGCCGATTTTCGGTTCTGAGGGATTCGACATCAATTCGCCTTTCGTCTGTTTTCTCACCCGAGATAGGACGGATACCTGAGTCTATCGAACGGTATCGCGACTAGCAACGCGGCTCACTTGGATGTTGCCGGCGCCTTCAGGTTCTGATTCAGAAACTGGCGAATGGTCGCCCAAATCCTTTGGTTTTCTTCATTGGAGAATCCACCATGGCCGCCGCCAATGACGGTGTAGAGCTGATTGGGAACGCCAACCTTGCTGAGGGCCTCATGCAGGCGAACTTCCTGCGCCTGGGGAACCAGTTCGTCGTGATCGCCGTGAATGGTGATGATTGGTGGAACATTTTCTGTCACCAAGTTGATTGGCGACACGCGTTTAGCGATTTCGTCGGCAGTGGGTTGATCGCCGACCCAAACGACGGCGTAGCCTTTTGTATTGGGGCCGTGAAGTTCGTCGAGAACATCGCTGATGCCAAACCAGTTCACGATGGCAGCGACCTTGGGGTCCTGTGAAGATCCGCCTTCTTTTGTCCAGACATTTTCCTCGCTGGTGTAGCACTCGCGATCGAATCCGGCCGCGGAAGTCAGCATGCCAGTGGTGAGAGCCAGATGACCGCCGGCCGATCCTCCGGTAACGACAACACGGTTAACGTCAAAGTTGTATTTCTTGGCGTTGGCGAAGACCCAGTGCAGGGCACAGCGGCAATCGGTTACTGCCGCAGGAGCAAGCGATATGCGCCCGAGACGGTATTCGACATTCACGGCAGCATAGCCCATCTGCATATACGGGATGAGTTGAAGGACATCGTAATCCTTCGTGCCTTCGATCCAGCCGCCTCCGTGAATCCACACCACGACCGGCGTGGGCTGCTTCACGTCTGGCGGTGTATAGACGTCGAGTTTGAGCTGAACGTTGTTGGAGGTGTGATAGACGATGTTCGGCTCGACATTGTAACGAGTGACCGCGACGGCAAAAGAAGCGGCATCAGTTTGGGCGTAAGCAAGAGAGGCGGCGAGAACGATAAACGCGAGAGTGGTTTTGCGCAAGGAAGCCTCCAAAACGGCGAGGTAAATGTAAAGGAGACAACGCACGGAGGCAATTACCATCATTTCTTTCTAGGGCTTGATGAACTGCTGCTTGCCATCCTTGTTGGTCAGCGCCAACGAAGGTACGCCTGATCTGTCACAATTCAACACAGAGGACACAGGCAACGGGGAGTAAGAAAACCGGGCTTGGGAGCCCGGTTTTCACAGTTCGACAGACAAGAATGCCTGTCCCACATTACTTAATCGAAACCAGATTGTTGACCAGGTCCGAGTAGTCTTTCTTTTCGACGCCGTGAACGCTCTTGTTGTAATCGTCGATCTTCGACGAGTAGTTCATGGAGCAGAACTTCGGTCCACACATGGAGCAGAAGGCGGCCTTGTAGTAATCGCCACCGGGAAGGGTTTCGTCGTGCATGGAGCGGGCGGTTTCGGGATCGAGGGACAGCGCGAATTGCTTCTCCCAGTCGAAGGTATAACGAGCGTACGAGAGAGCATTGTCGCGATCTTGTGCGCCGGAGCGATGACGAGCAACGTCGGCAGCGTGAGCGGCGATCTTGTAGGCGATGATGCCGTCTTTGACGTCCTTCTCGTTGGGCAGGCCGAGGTGCTCTTTTGGCGTGACGTAGCAGAGCATGGACGCACCGTACCAGCCAATCATCGCCGCGCCGATGGCGGACGTGATGTGGTCGTAGCCTGGGGCGATATCGATCACCAGCGGACCGAGCGTGTAGAACGGAGCCCCAAAGCAGTACTCGATTTCCTTATCGACCTGCTCCTTGATCTTGTCCATCGGCACGTGGCCGGGACCTTCGATCATCACCTGAACGTCTTCTTTCCACGCTTTCGCGGTGAGTTCGCCGAGAGTTTTGAGCTCCGCGAACTGGGCTTCGTCGCTGGCGTCGGCGATGCAGCCGGGACGCAGGCCATCACCTAACGAAAATGATACATCGTACTTCTTGAATATTTTGACGATATCGTCGAAACGCTCGTAAAGGAAGTTCTGCTTGTGGTGGTGAGCCATCCATTGGGCGAGAATCGCGCCGCCACGGCTCACGATGCCGGTGATGCGCTTGGAGATCATCGGCAAGTATTGGATCAACACGCCGGCGTGAATCGTCATGTAGTCCACGCCCTGGGCGGCCTGCTCTTCGATGACCTCGAGCATGATGCCGGCATTGAGGTCTTCAACGCGCTTTACACGGGCAATGGCTTCATAGATTGGCACCGTGCCGACCGGAATCGGAGAATGGCGGAGAATGGCTTCGCGGATTTCGTGGATGCCGCCGCCAGTGGACAGGTCCATCACGGTGTCGGCGCCGTAGTGAACCGAGGTGTGCAGCTTCTTTAGTTCCTCGTCGACGTTCGACGTTACGGCAGAGTTGCCGATATTGGAGTTGATCTTGCACTTGGCGGCAACGCCGATGGCCATCGGCTCGAGCTCAGGGTGATTGATGTTCGCGGGGATGATCATGCGGCCGGCTGCGACTTCGTCGCGAACAACTTCGGGCGTGATCTTCTCGCGCTCGGCAACATAGGTCATCTCTTCGGTGACGATACCCTTGCGGGCATAGTGCATCTGGGAAAAGTTCTGGTCTCCAGTTTTCGCCGCTTCTTCGCGGCGGCGGGCGATCCATTCGGCGCGGGGCTTCTGGATCCAGCCCGAATCGGCATGGGTATGATGACCGTTGCCATTCCCGTTCGACTTCGTGTTCGACATACGAAAATCCCCTTAGGCTCTATGAAAACGTTCATTATACGCCGCTGGAACTCGCGTCACGCGAACCTGTGATGCTTGACCCACGTTGACGTGCGAGTACAATTTCAACGGGAACATTGTTCATGCGTAATCGCTATTTCCGCTTCGGCCTCGTCATCGTGGTTATCGTCGTCTCTCTGGGATATCTCGCCTACACGGGCGTGCAAGAGAGCAAGAGCTACTACGTCACCATCAAGGAACTGAAGGCCGATAAGGATCCTTATCACAAACGTTTGCGCGTAGCGGGCACAGTGTTGCCGGGATCCATCAAGCGAACGGGATCGCACGTGGAATTCACTTTGCAGGAAGAAAATCATACCCTGCCGGTGGTTTACAACGGCTCCGAAGCGCCGCCTGATACCTTTCACGACTCATCGCAAGCGTTAGCCGAAGGGACTTACGGACGCGACGGAGTGTTCCATGCCAAACAGTTGCAGGCGAAATGCGCTTCGAAGTACGCGCCACAGCAGCAACCGCAGGGAGCGCCGGCGACTCCGTCGCCCACCACCACACAGACATCGCAAGCGGCGACACCGGCTCTCGATCGAAACTAGAATAGATCGCAAAATGAAGAAGCCCGCCAGGTTTGGCGGGCTTTTGTTTATGCGAGTTTGGGAGTTACGCCTGAGTGCGTTTCCGGAGAATCAGTCCCAGCAAACCGCTTCCAAGCAGGACGAAGGTCGCTGGCTCGGGCGTTTGCGTGTACGAGAGCTTGAGATTGTCGATGCCGATCGTAGCCGGCCAGTCTTCGAACTTGAGGGTCGAAATGTCAGTGCCGAATACGAACGTCACATGATTGTCGCCGTCGAGAAGCATCTGGGGTGCGAGTTCCTTGCTGATGGAGCCGCTGTCAGGAGAATGCAAATACGTGGAACCAGCCGGCTGGCCAACGACGGTGTTTTGCTGTCCCGGAACGGCAGCAAACCACACCGATACCTGCTGGCCATCCGCATAGAACGTGAAGTCAGGAAGGTTCGGATTGTTTCGACCACCGCATTGGCTGAGTTTCGGGCAGCTTGCATCCGGGAAGATTTCCAGGTCGAAGCTAACAGTGTTGAACTCGATTCCAGAAAACTTCATTGTGAACGCATCGTTACTCGGGCTGTTATTGATGACGAAGTTGTCGTGCGACACGCCGGTTTCATCGTTGCCAAGTGTGAGCGAGCTGCAGTGAAATTGCGAGCAAGGGCCAACCACGTGATTATCACCATTGTAGGTGCCGCCCCATGTTGCGCCGCTAACCGTTACGGAACCGTTCCCCCCAAGGACATTTCTCATGTACTGCTGGACCGACAAACCGTTGGTCGATGTTGGGTTGAAATTAAAATTGAAGCTATTGGCGAATGCTCCGAGCGTGCCGACGAACAGCAACCCCACAAGAAGTGTCGTTTTGGCGAGTGTCTTCAAATCTTCCTCCATGGCCCTGGGGCCCAAATTGGAAATCTTAATCTGGGTATGGTTAGTGCAATCTCCAAGCCAACCTGCAGGACATTGCCAACGTTGATAAATAGGGGTTTATCTTTACGAGTGTGAAGTAATTTTTCGCATTCCCGGTGAAGCCAGTGTCCTGTAGCAGGGCGTGAAAGTTACCAGTGTGCGGTCGGGCACAACAAAGGTAACCCCGGCCCAAGTGAATGCCCGGATGACCGAGAATTAGCGTCCTTCGTCGTTGTGGCTGGATCCGGATGATGCGTGGCCGAAGACCTGTTTCAACAATGCCGTCGTTTGCGCTGCGGGGTTGGTGCGAATGTGCTTTTCTTCCTGGCCCAGCATGTAGAAGAGGCCATCGAGCGTCTTCTGTACGACATAGGCGTCAAGATCGAGTTTCTTCGGGGCTGCGGTCCATGGACCGAAGGATGCACTATTGATTACGCGGTCGTACTGCTGAATGACGCCGACGTTTTCCATCGCATGGTGGACGATAGGTGTGAACGCTTCGGTCAATTGGTCTGAACTGGTTCGCCTGAAGTATTCGGTTGCGGCGGTGTCGTCGCCGGAGAGGATGTTACGCGCATCGGCAAACGTCATGTTGGTAACGGCGTTCAAGAAGATTTTCTTCGCTTCGGGCGCAGCCTGTTCGGCGGCGCGATTCATGCCGAGTTCAAGCGCATCGACCTGCGAGCCCATGCCGACCATGCGCATACCGTTGCCGATCTTACGAAGGTTATCGGGCAGCAGAATCTTGATAGCCTGATTCTTAAAGAAGCCGTCGGGGTGTCCAGTGGCAGCTACAGCTTTGCCTGTGCTGACTGTGAGTGCTTCCTTCAGCCCGGCTGAGATTTTGGAATCTGTGAGGCCCAGGTTGGCCGCGCTTGTGTTTTCTACCGTTGCTTTTGCACGGTTCCAGATGTCTTCCACCTGAACTTGCGCATAGGACACACCTGACAAAGTCACGGCGACAACGCAAAGGCCCCAGATCCGTCGCATAGAACTACTCCCCTTTGTGGCGAGGATTCTAGCCCTCCTCGCAGGCGGGGTAGTAGTTACGATTGGGATAGGAACTCTCGGAATGCCTCAAGCACGTGCTTGCGAAGCCAATGGCGCTTCAAGGCGAAACCTCCTGACCGCAAGCCAGCCGAGCACAACGAAGAGGATCAACAACACGAGTTGTGCGGCGGCGAACGGCGACTCTTTTTGCGTGGGTGCAAGAGCCTTCAGTGCCGGTACTTTCTCGAATGCCTGAACTACGGCCACAAAGCAGTTGAAATAGAGCGCTACGACTGCCGTGATGACGTAGGTTGACCGCCATGCTCCGGAGAGGTGGAAGGCATAGCGCGCTGCGAGTGTCGCAGCGAGTACGATCAACGAAAGCACGCCCAGAATGATGCCTGGCGTCACTTGATGGAACGGAAACAGGAACCCGGTCACGCTCGTCAGAATCGTGGTGGCGAGAAAGATGCCGGTCCAGCCATTGAGGCGTTTACCGGCGATCAGGCCAAACACGACGACAAATCCTGATCCAATTCCGGCCAAGCTCAGCAAAACGTGCAGCAGAGTGAACGTGGAAATCGACATCCCCAGAACCATGAGGTGCCTCCCTTCGAGAGCAGGATGTGAGCGCCAGAAAGCGCGATTCATTTAATTCTGGTCGAATGGCCACAGAGTTCGAATTTCTTGCGGATGCCGTGGGTTCGCTACAATAGTTGAGATTTCCACATCGTGAATTCCGACCCCCAATCACAAGTCGTCGTGTCGCTGCGGGATGTGTCCAAGCTCTATGGACGTTTCGCCGCATTACGGGCAATTACCGAAAACTTTGTGGCGGGGAAACTCTATCTCATCCTGGGTGAAAACGGCGCAGGGAAAAGCACGCTGCTGCGCGTGATCGCAGGGCTAATTCGTCCAACGCGAGGAGAACTGGAGGTTCTGGGGTCAAAGGACGTTCGTGCCATCGCCAGCCAGTTCGGATACATGGCGCACGCCTCCATGCTCTACGAAGAGCTCAGCGGCATGGAGAATCTTCAGTATTTCGCCAAGTTGTATGGGATCGGTGATCCAACGGTTTGCGAACATGCGATTCGGACAGTGGGCCTCGATCCGGCGCTGACCCGGCGGGTTGGACAGTACTCGCAGGGCATGCGGCAGCGAATATCGCTCGCGCGGGCGATCCTGAACGATCCGAAACTGCTACTGCTGGATGAGCCATTTTCGAATGTCGATGCCCAGTCGGCACGCGAGATGGCCCGCCTGTTGGGCGAAATGCGCGATGGTGGGCGGACGATCTTCCTCGTGACGCATCAGCCGGCGTTGCTAGAGTCGATAGCCGACGAGTCGGTATGGATGTCGGCAGGGCAGGTGATCAAGCGTGAGCAGGGTGTTTCGGCGGAAGCAATCGCAAGCGGAGTGACTCCGGCGCAGCGCAGGAGCGGGGCGCAATGACCTTTTCGGAAAGCCTCCGGGACACGCTCAGCAAAGATCTGCGGCTGGAGTGGCGATCGAAAGACGCCATCAACTCAATGCTGTTCTTCGCGCTGTTGACGGTGGTGATCTTCAGCTTCGCCTTCGATCTGACTCCGGAAGAGTCGCGCATGATCGCCGGAGGGCTGATCTGGGTGGCGCTCCTGTTTGCGGCTGTAGTGGCCCTTAATCAGACATGGGCGCGCGAACTTCGCAACAACGTACTGGATGCGTATCGGATCGCACCGGCGCCGCTAGAATCGCTGTTCATGGCAAAGACGATCGGGAACTTCATCTTTGTCAGCGTGCTCGAACTGGTGATTGCGCCGCTGTTCGTCGTCTTCTACAACCTGCGAAGCGTGGGTCCCGCGTATCAGTTGGTGATCGTCTCAGTGCTGGGGAATTGGGCCCTGGTGGTGAATGGCACGTTCTTTGGTGCCATTTCGATTCGGACCCGCAGCCGTGAAGTGCTATTACCGCTGCTGCTGTTCCCAATATCGATCCCGGCACTCCTCGCGGCGGTTAGTGCTACGACAAATATTCTGACGGGTGAGGGTTCTACTTACCTGCCAATGGTGTTTCTGGCGGTTTACGATGTAGTGTTCACCCTGGTGGGGCTGTTGTTATTCGAAACGGTATTACAAGCGGAATGAAATCGAAATTTGCCATCTTTGCGTTGATCACGTTCGCGCTGCTGTCATGGGGATTGTACGAAGCCATGATTGGCGCACCGACCGAAGCGACCATGGGTCCGGTGCAGCGGATCTTCTATTATCACG
This sequence comes from uncultured Terriglobales bacterium, assembly GCA_964460935.1. Taxonomy (GTDB): domain Bacteria; phylum Acidobacteriota; class Terriglobia; order Terriglobales; family Acidobacteriaceae; genus DATMXP01. The sequence continues at coordinate 12,936 of CAYWSM010000170.1, forward strand.
TTCCATGCGCGTGGGTGATGTTACTGTGCTTTCCGGCGAACTTCTTGCTGTCGATCGCATACCTGATGAAGCGCAATTCGGTAATGGATGCACTGGCGGTATCAACCGCTGAGGTAGGCGTGGTTTTCTGCACTATTGTGTTGCTGACGGGGCCGATTTGGGGCAAGCCAGTGTGGGGCATCTGGTGGACTTGGGATGCGCGCCTGACGTCGACGCTGGTGCTATGGCTGATTTACGTCAGTTATCTGATCCTGCGAAAGTTTTCGATCGGCGGCCCTAATCCGGTGCTGGCGGCTTCATTGGCGATTTTCGGATGCCTCGATGCTGTGTTTGTCTTCGGCGCGATCCGGTGGTTCCGGACGCAGCATCCGCAACCGGTTTTCGGGAGCGGACCGAATTCAGGCATCGATCCACGAATGTTGCACGCATTCCTAGTGAACATGGCGGCGTTTACGTGCTTCGGCATTTTGTTGGTATGGTTGCGTTTCGTGCTGGAACGCACGCGTCAGCGCGTTGAAGAGGCACACGCCATGAAGGCGCTGGGGGTGGCACGATGAACTATCTCTATGCTGCATACATCATCGTGTGGGTTGTTTTGATCGGGTACATCGTCATTCTGTCGCGTGGATTCAAGAAAGTGGCAGAAGAAATGAAAGAGTTGGAGAAGTAAGAACAAGTGGATCAGAATTTTTTCCCGCGCACCTTCCAATAGAAGGCTGTCATTGCAAACAAAGCTCGGCCAATAATTTTACTCAAACACGAAAGGTTTGCAGAAACGACTATCATTTCCAGTGCTGGCCCGATATTGCGGCTTCTACGAGAGGCTTTAAGGTTTCCCCTATCGCATCAATTTTCAAATTCAGATTTCATTGCTTCTTCTTTGGTTTGAACTTGAGTTTCTTCCTTCGCTTTTCTAACTCACTAGGGCGACTCTGAAAGAACTCGGTACTCATCTGATCCAAATATAGAAATGTTCTTGCGTTATAGATCCGGCATGATTCCAAGTCGTGACCTGACACGACAGCAGAGGTAACACCATCGCTGGAATAGTACCGTTCAAAAGTGTTCAGGCGAACATAGCCTAAACCATTATCCAGCGACGGAAATGAACGATGAGCAGAAATCAGACAACGTTGAACAACTCCAGTTATCAAGTCAGCAGGTTGTAACAAAATCGTTTGTTTTGGTTCAAATCCAATACCCCGCAAACCATAGAACTTGCTGTCGTTTTTTGAGAGATCATTGAAAACATTTAACATCTCGTGCTCCCGATCACCCTTTTCAAAGACGTATCTAGTTTTCAAGTGTGCTCGTTCCTGCTTCATTATCATGAATTCGGCCAACGCCAATGCAGCATAGGCACACCCCGAGAAGGCGGGGCCGATCTCCTGCGGATTCTCGACTTGCTCTAGTACTTCGTTGAACGGAGCAACCTCCAAAGATGCGCTGATGATAGTGACATTCGGACGGTTTACGATAGAGGCCAAACGCTTCAAGAATTCACCGCGTTTGGGTTCGTCCCAGCACCGAGAGCCAAGTGCACACTTGTTCGTTCCGAAGTCTGTAAGATGGAACACTTGCCCACCTGTTGCATCAATCCAGTCGCATTCTATTTCCTCACAGACAGCGGCATCCGCAAGAAACCCCGCCACTGTGATTACCGGATGGTCGTCTTCTTTTCCTGCCCCATCAAAATAGACAGCTAGGCACACAAGCACAACCTTTCCGCGAGTTACCAAAGCGATGCGTCCTATTCCTTGTCCCTATCCTGCATCCCTTGCCTAGATGAGCCAACTAGTTTAGTGCCGTTAGCGCGACGTAGGGAGGGCTGACGCGCCTAATCCTGCTTTTGCTGCTGAAGCTTCTTCCATGCGTTCTTGATATCGGGGGCGTTCGGGTCGAGTTCAGCATATCCTTTCGGAACCTGGAACATTGTTCCTGCGATCGGCACCGTCTTCAGGTCGACGACTTCCATCTCAGTGCGGCTCTCGTTCGTTTGCCGGTGCGTTTCTGTGCGCGTACTGGTGATGTGTTTTAGGGGAAATCCGGGGACCTTTGCCATTTCTTTTTCAATGATGTGATCGAGTTGGTCATCGCCTGAGCTGGGCCGCTTGTTCAATAGGGCAACGACTCCGGGTTCGGTGATTGCCGTAGTCGTCCAGATGTCCTCTTCCATGATGGTAGCAACGCTCTCAGTCTCCGCCATTTCAATCACGGCTTTGTAGCTGGTGCGATAACGATAATGTCGGGTCGGCATGCCGTCGATTTTCGGTCCGGCTTCTTCCAGCAGCTTTTCGACTTTTGGCTCTTCAAAGCGGACCTTCATCTGGCTGCGAAGAGAGCGCATCATGTCGGCCATGTTGCCGATCATGGTCTTCATGTCGAAACGCTCGAAGGTCTTTGTGTTCGGATCGACCAGGAAGCTGGTGTCGCCGCCATCCGAGGTCACGATATAGGTGCCACTCTGGAGTTCAGGGAGTGAGCTCTCGATGAAATCCATGCGCGCCTGCTTGCCATCAATCCATGCCTGCACGCGCATGTCGCCCGCGTGGGTTTTAGCGCCGAGGATGGTACGTGTTACGGCGGTATAGGTGATTCCGGCCCACGACGAAGTCGTGAACGCGAGCAACAAAATAGGAAGGAATTTACGCATGAAGGCCCCTGGTTACCGCACTAGAGTCTGACACGGTTCGCGGAGCTTTGTCGCGCTGGTCTCGATGTATGATGACCCAATGGCCGTCGCTCCCATGCCACAACCCACTGCGGTGCCACTAGTGGAACCGGTGTTCACTCGGTTGAAGCGGGCCATGAGATTCAATCCGCTGGCTACGGCGGGAATCATTTTTATCATCATCTTTGTTTGCTTCGCGTTGTTTGCACCGTGGATTGCTCCGCAGAACCCTGATTTCATCGATCTGCCAAATCGCCTTTCGCCGCCCTCACTCCATCACTGGTTTGGAACCGACGAACTCGGCCGCGACATCTTCTCCCGCATCATCTTTGGCGCTCGTATATCGATGCTGGTGGGCATTGGTGTGGTCGCGGGATCGCTGGTGCTGGGTCTGATCATCGGGTCGCTAGCGGGTTACTATGGCGGGCGCGTTGATCGTTTCGTAAACGTCGTCGTGATGAATGCATTCCTGTCGTTTCCGGGATTCCTGCTGGCGATCGCGTTTGTGGCGTTCCTTGGTCCGGGGCTGTTCAACCTCATCCTGGCGCTGATCATTGGAGGATGGGTGGGCTATGCCCGCCTGGTGCGCGCGCAGGTGCTGGCGGTTCGCGAAAGAGAATTCGTAGAGGCAGCGCGAGCGCTTGGCGCAAACGATTTATGGATCATGGGCCGCCACATCCTGCTCAACATGATTCAGCCCGTCATCGTACAGGGAGCAATTGGAATGGCAGGAGCGATTCTTGCCGAGGCCACGATGAGCTTTCTCGGACTTGGAGTTCCACCTCCGACTGCGAGCTGGGGATCGATGCTGAACGACGGCCGCTCGCACCTGTTCGACGCGCCACATCTGGTGCTGTTTCCCGCAGTAACCGTCATGCTCGCTGTTCTTTCCTTTAACTTCATCGGCGATGCGCTTCGCGATTACCTCGATCCGCGGGCGAGGATCGAAGCCGGACTGTAAATAGCTGACGATCTGAACCCCTGACGTCAGCGGCGTCCGCCTCCGCCGCTGAACACCCAGTCAAGCGAGATCGGTCCGGCGCCGGTGAAGATAAGGGCGAACGCCATAGCGGCAAGTGCAAGAGGGAATTGGTATCCACCCTGGGCGAGAAGTCCGTTATGAAAATGCACTTTGAAGATGGCAACCAGCATGTTGATGCATACAGCCAGTGCGGCAAAACGCGTGACAAGCCCAATTACCAGAAGGATGCCGCCCACGAATTCCGCCGCTGCTGAGACATAACCCAGCCAACTGGGAATCCCAAGCGACGCTACTAGTTCAGCGTGCTTGTGCAGTCCGCCGAAGACCTTGCCGTAACCGTGCCCGATCATGATGACGCCGAGCACAATGCGTAACGCCAGAAAACTGACGGGTCGAAGATTATCCAGAAAACGTAGATTCATCGCTCACGATTCTAGATCACCAGCAGCCTTATTTTGCGCGGAGGTATCAGCTTTCCTAACGGCTCTCCTTTTTTTCTTCGAACCGAATCCGCACGCCACGATTGGCCATTGCCTGAAGGAATGCGCCGGCAGGGACATCGCGTTCCTGCAACACCGCTCCGCGCTTTTCGATCACGCCTTCCGCCAGCATCTCGACGACGACCGCCGCCGGCCATGCGGTGGTACGCATCATGGACGTCATCTGCGTCTTGGGGTCGTAGCGATCCACGATGGTGAAGCTCATAACCGTGTCCGGCTCCTGTGGTTTGCCGAACAGGCTTTTCTTGCCGGATTTGTGGGCTTCCACACGCATTACGGTGAGATCGGGATCGCTTCCAGCGAACTTTTCACAGAACAGCGCCGAAGTAACGGCACGCGGTGAAATCTCCACGCCATTGATCTTCCGCTTTTCGCTGGAGAACAGACCTAGGTCGTAGAGGCCACGAATAAGTTGGGCGTGTCCCTGGTAGCGGAGGGTCTTTTCGAAGCACTCGCCAACTTTGCCGGCGAAGGTTTCGGGTAATGTCGAGGTTCCGCCGGAAGTGTGGAAAGCATCGAGCGGCGGCAAGCCCTCGATCTCGAACGTTTCGAACTCCGACAACGGCTCGATGGTCTGAATCTTGCCTTTCTTCAGGACGCGGGCGGGCTCGGCGTACTCGTTGATGAGACCCTCAACAGAGAAGACCAGTTGGTAGTTGAACGGCGGCTTGGGATTGACTGGCAGTCCGCCAACATAAATTTTGAGCGCGTCGGCTTTGCCGCCGATGAGGCGCATGAGTTCGCCCGCGAGGATGGACGCCATACCAGGCGACAACCCGCAATCCGGAGCAAGAGCGACACCTGCCTTTTCGGCTTTCTTTGCCAGATCCAAGGTCTTGCGGACCACGGTGTTGTTTCCGCCAAGATCGGCGAAGTGGCACTTAGCCTTAATGGCGGCCTTGGCGAGTCCGAGATTGAAGAAGTAGGGAACCGCCGATAGACAGGCAGCGTGTCCGCGCATCAGCTTGTAGGCCGATTTTTCGCTGGATGCATCGACCTTCTCGGGTTCGATATTGTCGTTCTTGGTGAGCTTGTTCAGGCGCTTGGCGGCTTCTTTCGCACGCTTGAAGTCGGCATCGGCGAGTGTCACTGAATCCACGCTCGCGTTTCGCGCCATATCGTATGCGGCGGCAGATCCCATCATGCCCGCGCCAATCACTAGCAGTTTCATAGTTGCGTCCGTCAGATTGGATTGAATGAGGGAACATCATCTATGAGCGAGCGACAGATTGGCAAGACGACTAAGCGGCCACAAAGAAGGTGCGGCCGGACTCGCCGGCCATTCCTAAGTCGCGTTCGGCATCGTAAGAATCGATTCGACGAAATCCTGCCGCATGAAGACTGTTGCGAATTTCGTGCTCCGCATGACATTTCTGCGTGATTCGGAAATCCGAGCGCTGCCACAGATCGCCCGCTTGGCGCCGGAATACCGTCACATCGTTGCATGCCAATTTGGAACGCGCGTCATAAGACGGGCGCACCGTCCATGCGACGCTTTCGTGCACCTCGCCGAATGAACCACGCCATTTTGCGGTATAGCCGTCCTCCATGGTGAGGTCAAAAACGAAAGTGCCGCCGGTTTTGAGCGCCGACTGCGCATTTTGAAATATGCGTTGGAGGTCATCCGTCCTCATCGTATGCGCGAGGCTGTTAAAGATCGAGATGATCCCGTCGAACACCGGTTGGAGGGAGAAATGCTTAACATCGCAGAGAATTAGTGGCAGGTGCGGTGCCTTCTCGCGAGCCAGGGAGAGCATTTGCTCCGATAAGTCAAGTCCGGTCACCTGAAAGCCGAGGGTGGAAAGTGATTGCGCCATCTGTCCGGACCCGCAACACAGATCAAGAATACAAGCTCCGGCCGGGAGGCGATCCAACAGCAGCGATTTCACAACCGGCAGTGCGCGCCGGTAAAAGTCTTCCGCCATGCTGCGGTCATAGATCCAGGCAAAAGGATCGTAATCGTTACCATACTGGCTGGCAGGCGTAGCACACATAAGTGCGGGGAAGATGAAAACACCGGAGACACGGGTTGCTGAGGAAATCACCCCATCGCGAGTTCATCGGGAGACTCGAGGGGAGTTCCACAGACGCGGCAGATTACAGCCGAACAGTCCCCGCACGTAAGCGGGTCGGTCACCTCGCGTTGGCACGTGGGGCAGTAGAGGATCGGCTCGGATGGCTTCTGTTCGGGCATGAGTTTGATTGTCCATGGACTATTCAATATTGTCTATTTGTATGACTCCTGACGATATCTTGCGCGAAGAGTTCAATCGCTGGGCCGAAGCCGGCCGCGGCGAGGAGATGGAAACACATCATCGTTACATCACGGAACAGACGATCCGGCACATGGATTTGCGTCCGGGGGAGCGAGTCCTGGACCTGGGTTGCGGGACAGGGTGGGCAAGTCGCATTCTCGCGCGGTTGGTCGGCGATGGGCCTGCAGGCTTCGGCCAGGTTATTGGATTGGATGTCTCGGACGAGATGGTGCGCCGGGCTCGCGCGCAGTCCAAGGACTT
>CAYWSM010000171.1:0-3045 GCA_964460935.1 uncultured Terriglobales bacterium
AGGGTATTGTTCACCTGCCGCTCTTACACAACCTGCCATTCGCGTTCGCTTTGTCTCTGTCAGGAACTTACGACTTGTGTTGGTGTTCTCCCGCCAGCCCCAATCGCTGCACAGTCTCGCCTTCGAAATCGAATTCGATGAGTACGGCAGGCTCATCGCCCGCTACCCACCCATCATGCCCTGGTTCGATGGACACATCTGCCGGTACCGTAAATTCGCGCACGCACCCATCGGCATACCGGACTCCCACCTTACCGCGTACGATGAACCCCACGTGTGCATGCATGCACAAATCCGTGCCCACATCTGATTTCATATGCGTTGACCAGCGGAAGCCCGGCTCGTACACCACACGTTTCACACGTCCCGCGCCCACCTTGACGATAGCGAGTGCGACTCCCTTAAGGTCGCGGTGTTCGGCTCCGGGCACAGGGGCAAGAAGGGGATCCGTCAGTGTCATAAGCGGTATTCTCCTGGAAGTGATTGCTGATGCGGCGTCGCAAGAGAATACCGCAGGAACTCCACTCGCGCCAGCCTCTCCTACTTGTCGGCAGCGAGCTCCACATCGTTGACGCCGAGTGCGGCGAGAGCACGCTTGCGATCGACCGGAAGCAGAGGCTCAAACCCGACACTTTCCACAACGGTTTGGCCCAGCTGCGACATAGCCCACTGGACGAAGTCTTGTTGTTTCCCTTTGGGTTTCGTGGCAAACGTCCAGTAAATGTAGCGACTGATGGGATATTCGCGGGTCCGGATTGTTTCGCTGGTAGGAACCACTGCTAGGGATGTGCGCCCAATTTTGATACCCAGCGTTTTCACCTCCGGTGAGTAACGCAAGCTGCTGTATCCAATGGCGTTGCTCGTGGAGGCAATCACGTCGACCAGATCTTTCGCGTTTGCCTTGCCAACAAACGGATACGGTTCCTCGCCTCTTAAAACCGAATGCTGAAAGTAAGCGAGAGTTCCGGTCGAACTTTCGCCTGCGTAGAGCACGATGGCTTTGTCGAGGCCGCCCACTTCTTTCCAGTTGGTGATTTCACCCATGAAGATTGAGCGTAACTGGGCAAGCGTCAGTTCATTCACGGAGTTCGATTTGTTCACGTAGACAGCGATTCCCTGGACCGCAATCGCCACGTGCAGAGGAAACTTCGGCGCGGCCGACTCGTCTTGCACGATCTGCAAACTGGAACCCAATTGTGAGTACGCCTGCTCGGTACCACCGCCCCGCACACTGATCTTCGCGCCAGAAACAGCGCGCTGGTACTGTTGGCTGAGGCGTTGGCCGAGAAGAATCAGTGTATCGGATCCTCCGAGGTTGACCTGTTGCCCAAAACTCGCTGCGCAACTTAATAGAAGAAGAACTGCCGTTTTCATAGTCCCTTTTGCCATATCCACGAGTGTGCTCGTGCACTGTTAGCCGGCTGTTACAGCCGGTGGAGAGCGAGTGACGGAAGTAACGTTAGCGATAAGGACTCCATAATTGCCAACTGGCCGGCACAGCGTCGCTACCGCGATCGCAAGAAAGTGGCCCATCCGCGCGTACTAGGTTGAATAGTTATGAGTGATCTCCACAGGCGCATGGAGTTCCGGCAATTCAAGGTAACCACTCCGAGGCAACGTTAATCGGATAAATGCTCTCTTCATCAGCTTCATTGCCGACTGGAGAACAGTTCCTATATTGATGCAAGAGTTTGCACTTTGGGGATGGACATCGCACCGCTAACGTTAAGGTTATCAACCGAACTCACGAGCTATCTCGTGAAGCTTCCCATTTCGGGCAAACGCATAATTCCGTTCGGTGGCGGAAAAGCAAATGACCCACGATTCAAATCCATCTCTTACATCCAATAACGTCATCGCAGGTCGCTAACTGGAACGACAATTGCTGCTTCTGAGCGTAGAAAAACAACCCCGATAGTACATGCGTGCAGTCGGGAGTCGTGTTCGTTCTTTCTCTGTTTCTACTTGTCGTTTGATTTCACCTTTTTCCCCGGACCTACTCGGTCGGTTGCAAGCGGCCGGCCCGAGATGGCCAAAGGAGACTTTTCCATGAAGCAATTGCTTGCGTTTGTTGTGATTTGCGTGTTGTTCGTCCTGCCTGCGAGCGCGGGCACAGGAACCTTCATCAATGGAGGTTTCGAGGATAGCTCATTCAATGGCTGGATCACCGGCGGCGGCTATTGGTATGGAGATTCGGTAACTCCACAAGACTATCTGCCTGGTGGCTCCCATTATGATCCCAACGTGTTCGCCCAGCGCAGTGCTGTCGTTGGTGTTGGCCATGACGCAATTACCGGACTACCCACTGTCTATACCGGCAGTTATTCGGCAAGGATCAACGATTCCAGCTGGGACAGCCACGTATCTGTGATTAGCCAAACCGTAGCAGGCTATACCGATCCGAACATCTTTTTCGCCTGGGCGGCTGTTCTTGAGGAGTCACATACTGAAACAGATTCCGATTACTTCAGCCTCGTCCTGACCGATGATACGTTGGGCACTACCCTCTATTCCGTCAACTACAACTCAGCCAATGCGCAGTACGCCGATCTCTTCCACAAGATCTACTACTACGGTACCGGAACAGATTGGTTCTACACCGACTGGCAAATCGCTCAGCTCGATGTTTCGCAACATCTGGGCGATACATTTACGCTGACTCTGCTCGCTTCTGATTGTCCGTGGGGCGGTCATGGCGGTTACGTCTACCTCGATGGATTCGGTGGGCAGCCGCCGGCCACTCCTGAACCAGCATCCATATTGTTGGTAGCGAGCGGAGTTGGTCTATTCCTTACTCGCTTTAAAAATCGCAAGTAGATCGTGTTGTCCTCCTTCGAGCCCGACCGATCTTGGCCGGGCTTTTTGTTTATCCTTTTGCTGCCCGATTTCCACACAACTGCCGTAATTTCCTGCCTAGGTTCCCAGCCCATGGAACCAATACAATAGAAGGTAGGCCAATGTCCCAATTCGTCCATCTTCATCTACACACCGACTACTCGATGCTCGACGGCGCTTGCGACGTCGACAAACTCATCAAGCACGTAA
>CAYWSM010000172.1:0-10518 GCA_964460935.1 uncultured Terriglobales bacterium
GGATCGCCACCTGCGATTTCGGCGACGTTCCCGCCAGTACGGGTGCTACTTTGGCAAATTCGCGGCCGACTTGCGCGACTTCATCGTAGAGCGGAACCGGCGTTCCGTCCGGCCCAACCAGTGTTCCGTGATATTGTTCCTGCCCATTCAGCGCGCTGCGCCATTGCCAATAGCTGACCGTATCGGCGCCGTGGCCGATGTCGTGCCAAGCCATGGCGCGGACCTCACCTTTATCGAGCACGTTGTTGATATATGCCCAGTTCACCGATCCGGGCTGCGTCTCCATTACCCAGAAGTTCTTGCGCAGGAATCCGCGCGTGAGGTCATGCGTCGCGCCGTTGCGGATGAGATCGAGATGTCCCTGTCCAACATAGTCGTCCCATGCGGCGAGGTCGAGGTCCTGCGAAACAGTGTAGTGGTCGAAGCCGTCGAACCAGCCCATCATATTGGTGGTGATGAATTGCCGCGAATCGCTGTTGGCGCGGATGACGTCAAGTTGGTTCTTCTGGTAACTGCGCCAGGTGTCGCTGACAAATCGCATCCAGTTCAGGAGTAATCCGGGATTGCCGTAATTGATCTGAATCGGAATCTGCGACCAGTCACTGTAAGCCTCGCTCCAGTACTGCGTGGTCCAACGGTCGTTTAGGTTGTCGAGCGTCTTGTAGCGGGCGTGGAGCCAGTCCTGAAACTGCTTCTTATCGTCGTCGCCAAACGACTGGTTGGCGTACTCGTTATCGATCTGCCATCCGACCACCCACGGGTTGTGGCCAAAGCGCTTGGCCATCTGTTCGGCAATCTTGCGGGCGAGTTCACGATACTTCGCGTTGGCGAAATCAAACTGCTGGCGATTGCCGTGCTGGTCCTTCTGGCCGTCTTCTTTTATGCGCAGCGTTTCAGGATATTTCTGCGTCAGCCAGGCCGGAGGCGCCGCCGTCGGCGTGCCGAGGACGGTGTAGATGCCATGCTTCGAGGCCGCTGTGATTGCGCGATCCAGCCAGTCCAGATCGTACTGGCCCTCGGCAGGCTCCATCTTCGCCCAGGCAAACTCACCGACCCGCACCATGTGAATGCCGGCTTTCTGCATCAGTTCAAGATCGGCATCCCATCGCGACTCGGGCCATTGCTCGGGATACCAGGCCGTGCCGAGCAGGATGGACGGCGGCTGAGGCGCGGTGGATTGTGCGGCAAGAGGGAGAGACAGCAGAAGCAGAAAGAGTGCGGCTATAAGTCGCTTCAAAATTGGCCTCCGAAATGGCGCGCCAATTCTAACGCTTGCGTCAGGCTGGGAGGCAAGGACGAGATCGTCTACACCCTCGCAGAAACCACAGGGATCTGACCTAATGTAATGTGAAATGTGACTGACTCACAGCGAATTTGTGACGATTGACAACGCCCAGTCAGCGGTAATCCTGCTATCTTATGACCAAATTCTCGATTCCATCGTGGGCTCAGGCAGTTGTTCCGGCTGGATTACATTTCGTGCGCGCTAACGGTTATTTCGACCGTGATGCTGGGCCGTCGCGCATGGCAAGGCTGGATCGTCGCCGGAGCCAATAGCGCCATCATCTGCGTGATTGCCGCCAGAACTTCGCAAACAGGCTTCATCCCGGCAAACCTCTTTTGCCTCGCGATCTATGGATACAACGTCGTGAAGTGGCGGGGCCAGGAACCGGGCGACAATCGATCCGGAGCAGATCCTTCCTAAATAAATCGGGCGGCCCGTGAGCCGCCCAACTGACAAACTGATGAACTGAAATACTGACGAACTGGCTACGTTTTCAGCGCCTGTTTCCGCGCGCGCTTGGCTGCCAGTTCGCGCTGTTCGCGGCCCAGATCCGTTTTATTCAGACCGACCTGCATCAGCATGGCAACAACGTTGCCAACCACCCAGTAGAGGCACAGACCAGCCGAAAGATTGACGCTGATGAACCCCAGCATGAGCGGCATCATCAGGTTCATCATCTTCTGCTGCTGCGGATCGATCCCGCCCTGCGGCGTCATCTTCTGGACCACCCAGGTCGAAATAACGATCAACGCCGGCAGCACATGGTACGGATCGGGCGCCGACAGGTCATGGATGTAGAACCAGTGCGCGTGGCGCAACTCGATCAGGTTGCCGAGCATGCTGTAAAACGCCCACAGGAATGGCAACTGGATCAGAAGCGGCAGACAGCCGCCAACAGGATTGACCCCGTGGTCCTTCATTAGCGCAGCGGTCTCTTCCTGGATCTTGCGGTTGGCCTCGGCTCGTCGCGGATCGCGCAGCGGAATCTTGCTGTACTTGTCCTTGATGGCTTTGATCTGCGGCTGAATTTTCGCGGTCTTCAGCGACGATTTCATGCTGCTCAGGCGCAGCGGCAGCAACGCCAGATTGATGATGATCGTAACCGCGACAATCGCCCATCCCCAGTTACCGATGTGCTGGTTCGTCCAGCGCAGCCAGACAAATAAAGGACGTGCGAAGAACCCAAATGTGCCGAGGTCGATGAGCGCTCCGAGACTGGGCGTTTCGTTGATCCCAGCCGCCGGCGTTGGCTGAATCGTGTCCAGCAGCTTCAGATCTTTTGGCCCGGCAAACAGCCGTAGTGAAGTGTGCCCGGTGGTGTGTCCGACGGCAGCACCGATTACATCTTCCTTAATAGTCTGGTTCGGATCAGGCTTATCGAGGTTCTTGGGAACCTGCACCGAATTCCGCAAGGTGACCAGAGTCGCGGTCGCGGGATCATCGGGAAGGAAGATGGCAGCGAAGTACTGATTTGCGGCCCCGCCCCAGAAAAAGGGCTCGCGGACGGTGTTTCCGCCGCTTACGCTCTTGATGGCAATGCGTTCGACTTCTTTGGTGCCGCCCCACCACTTCTTGCCCGGATGCAGTGGCGCGTAATCAACCGATTGCGCGGCATACGAAGCCGGAACGGTCTCGTCGCCAAATCCTGCCGGCCAGACGGGCAAGGACTCAACTCCCGCGCCGTTGTGCGTGACCTGCGTGTCCACCTTTACCACATAACTGTTATCGAGAGTGAACGACTTGCGCGCCGTTGTATCGCCGTCGGAGTACTCAAATGTCAACGTCGGTGTCTGTTTCGTTCCGGTCTCGGTAGCAACGTAGAGCGCCGAATTCAGCTTGCGCCGCAGGCCATCATCGTAGGTCCAGAGTGATAAAGGATATGCGGGCTGTCCGGCGTTACTGAGCTGTTGCGCAGCCGACGCGTGGACCAGATCAAGCGGCTTTCCCTTGTCATCCTCGTAGTGCTTCAGGATCCACGACTTCACCTGCCCGCCGCGATTCGTGAAGGTGATCTTGTAGAGATCGTTTTCGATCACCGTCTCCGATTCGCTGGGCGCCTGCTTGGTAGCAACTGCCGGGGCCGGAGCGCGAGATTTCTTTCCCGAAGGAGGAGCGGCCTGCGCCACCGGAGGTGGTGTCGGCTGGCTCTGGACCTGCTGTTGTGCCGGCGCCTGTTGTTGCTGGGTTGGCTGTTGTTGTGGCGGCGGAGAGTACTTCTTCAGGATGACTTGATATCCGATAAGGAAGATCATGACCGCGAGAAACGCGATCAGCAGCCGCCCGGTGGGAGTTTCGTTTTGTGGACTTTGATACTCAGGCAAAGCGTTTTCTTTCTTGCGCCTCGAATCGCGGCGCTTTCAACAACGCCAGAAATGATTCAGGCGCAGGTTCAAACTTGATGTGTGACGCGGTTCCAGGGACAGCGGAGTCCGCTCGCGAACTTCCGTCGCCTGCTGGCGCGCATGACAAACACAAACAGGGTCGCCGGCAGGTTTCTCCGGCAGAATGACAGGATCGAATCCACCCGCGGAAAATGGATGGCAGCGCAGAAGGCGCCACATGGCTTTCAAAGTTCCACGAAATGCCCCGTACGTCGAGATCGCTTCCGCGGCGTACTCCGAGCAGGTGGGAACAAAACGACAGGCGTTCGGCAGCATCGGCGAGAGCAGAGCCTTGTATCCGCGCAACAGACTCAACAAAACGGAACTAACCACCAAGGACACGAAGGACCCTAAGGGTTTAAAACCCCAAGACGCTGCGTTTCTGAGTGGTCCCCTGCGCACGAACTTATGCCTCTAATCCCTTCTTGGCTCGTGCCAATGGCAATTGGTCCCAACCTTTGCCGTTCACGAAACGTTTGATTCCGTCCCGCATATGAGCGACTTTGAAATTCAGGATCAAGCCCAACGGCTTCTTGCTCAGTTTCAAGTAAGAAATGATCTGAGCCTCGTGGATAGGATGAATAGCGTCGACCGTTTTTAGTTCAATGATCACAAGATCATCAATTAGCAGATCAAGACGATACCCCTCGTCCAGTTCAACACCGTCGTACATAAGCGGCAATATCAGTTGCCGCATGACCTTGTGTCCTGCCTCGGAGTTCGTGTGCAAGACAGGATTCATAGGCACTTTCGAACAACCCAGGACCGAGTGCGGTGTGCACCTTCAAGGCCGCCCCAATGACCTCGCGGCTTATTGAGTGTGCAGTTCTCCTCCGCTCCGAATCCTGATCTTCTATCTCCTGAATTACTTCGTGTTCCTTGGTGTCCATGGTGGTTTAAATGTTTTTGGCTGCTACTCGCGCGCCAGCTTTTTGCACCACTTCGAAGGCACGCTTTACTTCTTGCTCGATCTGCGAGAACTCGGCCTTCAAGACCGCCTTCTTAGGATTAAACACCACATCTACCGGAACCGTAATTTCCGCCAAGTGAAGGCGGACAGCCTCACGCATACGCCGCTTGATGCGATTGCGATCAACCGATCCACCCAGAACCCGGCCAACCGTAAGACCAATGCGGGGTCCACCCGGGTCCTTTTCCGGCCGGAATAGATAGAAAGCGGTCAGGAGCCCGGAAAAGTGCCGCTTTCCTTCTTTGTATACGCGCTGAAACTCAGAATGTTTCAGCAACTTGGCCGATTTCGGGAATGCCAATCCACGCACCTGGTGCGGGGGGTAAGTGGCCGCCGAGATTTTCCTGGAAGCGGCGCTCACTTGTTCATTCACTTGATTTCGCGTTGAACCATGCCGGACAAGAACTTACCGGCATACGCAGCTACTCGCGGAAGCCTGGCTTCACCGCGATGCGTTTGCGTCCTTTGGCGCGACGGCGCGACAAAACCGCCGCTCCGCTCTTTGTTTTCATACGGCTACGAAATCCGTGCGTCTTTGAGCGGCGACGACGGTTAGGTTGAAACGTGCGCTTAGGCATGGAAAGCTAACTACTCCTGTTCGGAAAATTCGCTAAAGACAAACTACAAGTATAACGGAGAGGACGGCGTATCGCCAAGACGGCACATCCAAAGCCCCCGAGACGACCTTTGTAAACACCAATAGGGGGAAGATGTCAGGGAAATTGTGCGTCCATTCTCATGCTTATCAAATCCAAATAAATCAAGGCGGGGGCGGAGCGTTCCGCTCAAAGATGCAAGGGACAGACTAGACAGCTTCCGGTGATTTACACCGGCAAAATTCCAGAACGTTTGGAGAACCTGCTGTCACATAGACCCGGCTAAAAGGACGATCCGGGATGATCGCGCCGTATTCAGGGCTGGTCTCTTTGCGCAGCTAGTTCTCCTCTTGGAGATAGCGCAAAATGGCAACACCGGCGAAGTTCCGCATCGATGTCGCAATCCATGATTTATTGATGTCGTCCCCCGAGCCACCTCGGCCGGCGCTTGTAAAAGGGGCGACTCTTCCTGAACCAGTCTTTCCACAATTCCCGGAAAAGCTGAACGATCCGGGTCCCGAAGTTCCTCCCGAGAAGCGGCAGTGGTCGACCGGCCACAAACTTCGGGCCGCACGTGGCTGGCTTATGCCATACGTGAAATCGCGCGTGCTGCCGGGAGAGTTCCATCCCATCACGGCCTACCTGTTCGTCGAGTACAAGTGCAATCTCGATTGCTGGTATTGCTGGGCGTTCGATAACCGCATTCCGGGTATGTCGGAAGATGTTGCCCGACGCTCCATCGACTGGCTGCACGATCATGGTTGCCGCGTACTGGCGCTGATGGGAGGCGAACCACTTCTTCGCCCGCAGGTGGCGCACAAAATCGTTTACTACGCGGCGAAGAAAGGGTTCTGGATCTACATCGGGACCAATGGCCGGTTGCTGCGTCCCGAGGTGATGGACCGCCTTGGCGATGCCGGTGTGGCCGTCATCAACTTTGCGATGGACTCGTGGGACCTGAAGCCGAGCTTGCCGAAAGCACTCGTCCCCGCGCGCAAGAACCTCGAATACGCTCTCCGCAAGCAATATGTTTACGGCAACATGGTGTTCTTCAACATCAACATCTGCCGGAACAATCTCGAAGACGTGAAGATGCTCACGGAGTACGCGCACGAGCATCGCGTCGCCACCGATTATCACATCAACGAGACGCCGATGCTGGAGCAGGACGAACACTTCAAGCACGTGGAAGAGAATCCAACTTATATTCGCCCGCAGGACTGGCGTGCGGTGGATGAACTCATCGACTGGATCATCGAGAAGAACAAGGCCGGATACCAGATGGTGAACTCGGTGAAACGGCTCCAGGAGATGAAAGCATTCATCCGCATGGCCGACCCGCAAAGCGTGAAGAAGTATGGCTGGTTCGGCGATGGCACGGCGACGAACGGAGACTTAACCAGATTCCTTTCCGCCATGCCAGGAATCGAGAGAACCGAGGATGGTGAGTATCAGTTCTCGGAATGGAACTGCCGTGCGGGACAAAACAACGTCATCATCCGCACGGATGGGACGGTCGCTCCCTGCTTCCCGATGTATGCCGCCAGTTACAACTGGGGCAACATCGATAAATGGGACTTCGATCAGAAACAGCTCAAGGAGATGAAGTCCACCTGCCAGCGCCATTGCTTCTCGACGCTCAACCACAACCTCGCCTACTGCTACAACGACC
The DNA here is from genome assembly GCA_964460935.1 of uncultured Terriglobales bacterium. GTDB lineage: Bacteria > Acidobacteriota > Terriglobia > Terriglobales > Acidobacteriaceae > DATMXP01. The sequence continues at coordinate 6,905 of CAYWSM010000172.1, forward strand.
AGAGGGTGATTAAGTGGATGTGGGAGCAAGCGAAAAACGGCTTCGGTGCAGGAGCAAAGAGCTTCGAAGACTAAGCATTTTTGCTCTAACACCCAGATTGCCCCACCAAGCTCATGCTTGCGTGGGGCTTTTCCTTGAACGCTGGTTTCCTGAAATGGAACCGTCGCCTCGGGGTACCCCCTGGGGGGTGGAATGTGGAAACAAGGAACTTACAGGATTTTCGCCACCAAGAATGTGAAAACGCTGGAGTTACAAGCAAAAATATGAAAACAAAGAAGTTGTGAGTAATGAGTATCCAGTACCGGGTCTCCAGGTGAGCAAGGCGCGATCGCCAATCGGTCAACTTGTCAAAGAACGAAAAGCTGGCGAAGAAGAGACGGTTTCTTCACCAGCTTTGATGATGTCAGTATGCGGGAAGAGCTGTGTGGAATGAAAGCAAAATCGAACGTTTACGTTAAGAATGATTTCCCGAATAGGGATTGACTGCAGATGGAGGGCCGAAGGAACAGTCGTTAGTTGGTAGTTGTTGGTCGTTCGCGTACGTCGGACCAACGAATCTGGGCACGCTGGTGATGAGCCCGGGTTAGCGCTACGCGCGAACCCGGGGCACGGAACTGCTACTCGTCAATGTCAACTTTAGCTGCCAAGTCGCTCAAATCGTGCGCAAGCTCCTCCTCTTCCTCGATCGCAATCTCGTCCAGCACGTCGAAGTACTGTTTCGTCGCTATTTCCAAAGATTCCTGATGCTATCGGGCATCGTCCACTCCTAAACATTCCACATTATCATCGAAGCTACACCGCCGCTTGCATCAACTTTTCAATCCTCACCGGCAGCTCCCTAACCCGGATTCCTGTCGCGTGATACACGGCCATGGTGATTGCCGAGGCGCAACCGGTCAGTCCAATTTCGCCGATTCCGCGTGCGCCGTACTCGCTCATGACTTTGTCCGGAAAATCGACGAAGCTGACGTCGATGGGCGGGATATCGGTGTTCACGGGCACAAGGTAGTCGGCATAGTTGTTGTTGATCGGCTTGCCGTTGCGCGGGTCGTAGATGGTTTCCTCGAAGAGCGCCATACCGATGCCCATTACCACCGCTCCCTGGATCTGGTTGATCGCCGTCTTGAGATTGATCATCCTGCCGCCATCGATCACCGACACCCAACGTGTCACGCGCAGGCGCACGATCTCCGGGTCGAAACTCACCTCACAGAAATGGACACCGAACGAGTGGGTTGAATACTTCTTCTGCTCATCGGTCTCATTTGTTTTGGCCTGGCCGTCGAGCCCGACCAATCTCTGCATGGTGAGAATGTCCTGGAACGGCACACCGCTGTCGGGAGATTTATCGCTGGCGTGAATGCGCCCCTGCGTGAGCTTCAGCGTCTTAGGATCGGCATTGGCAAACGGAGATTTCTCAGCTTTCGTCGCCGCCTTCAAGACCGCCTCGATTGCTTTGTCGGTCGCCTGCGCGATCGCCGGAATCACACTTGCGGTTGCTGACGATCCACCGGAGGTTGGTCCGGGAGTAAGCGAGCTGTCGCCAAGGAAGACCTGGATTTTGTCGAGCGGAATTCCCGTTCGATCGGAAACAATCTCGGCGAAAATTGTGTAAGTGCCCGTGCCGATGTCCTGGGTCGCACAGCTCGCATGTACTGTTCCGTCAGCCAGCATGCGGACTCGAACCTCAGCTCCGCGCTGATGCGCCGGCCAGGTACAGGTTCCCACTCCCCAGCCGAGAATCTCGTCGCCGTTTCGCATGGAACCGACTTTTGGGTTGCGCTTGCTCCACCCGAACTTCTGCGCGCCTTGCTCATAACATTCGCGCAGATGCTTGCTCGACCACGGCTTGTTGTTGCTCGGATCCTGTTCCGCGTAATTCAGGAGACGGACCTGCAGCGGATCGATGTTCAGCTTGATTGCCAGGTCGTCCAGCGCGGATTCGATCCCGAACAGCGCCGGCGTGCGGCCGGGTCCGCGCATCGGCGTGGGTGTGCCGACATTCAATTTCACTTCATGCTGTTGCGCCGCCACATTGGGACATGCATAGAGCATCGACGTCGGATCGACGCAGTCTTCCAGGTACTCGTCGACGAATGACGTGTTGTTGCGCACGTCGTTAAGGATGGCCGTGAGTTTCCCGTCCTGCATTGCGCCGATGCGGATGTGCTGTTCCACCGCGGGGCGATATCCGACATCGCAAAACATCAGTGAACGCGGAATCGCGAACTGCACCGGACGCCGCACCTTCTTCGCCGCAATTGCTGCCAGCCATGAATGCGGCCACGGAAACAGCTTGCAACCGAACCCCGAGCCGATGAAGCGGGAGATGACGTCAATGTTCTCCAGCGTCATGCCGAGAACCTGCGACGCCACGTTGTGGTGGTTCACTACACCTTGAGAGGACTCATACAAGGTGAGCCGATCGCCGTCCCACACGGCGACGGTGCCATGCATTTCCATCGGGTTGTGGGTTTCGACCGGTGTTAGATAGGTGTAATCGATCTTTACCGGGGCCTGCTGATACGCCGATTCGGCATCACCCCGCGCGTAATGCGCTTTCGCCGGATTACTGCTCGGATCACCGCTGTTCACCGGCTGTGCGCGCAGAGGCGACTGGTCCATGCGCACTAGCGGCTTTTTCGCATCGTATGTAACTTTCACGTGATATGCCGCGTCCTGCGCCTGCTCGAAGGTGTCCGCCACAACTAGGGCGACGTACTGCCCGTAGTAGTAGATGTTTTCATCCTCGAAGGGCGGGCGGCTTTCGCCGGGACGGCTCATCTCTTCCAAAGATCCCGCGGGCCGGTAAAGCCGCTCCATGTTGCCGTGATGGAGAATCGCCAGTACACCGGGCATTTTCTCAGCCACTGAGGTATCGATGCTGGTGATCCGGCCATTCGCGATCATGCTCACGACCGGCGCTGCAAAGGCGAGGTTCTCCATTCGGTGTTCAATTGCATACGGCGCACGACCGCTGACCTTCTTTGCGCCGTCGATGCGAGTGACCGGCTGGCCGATGGGTGATGTGCTCATGATCTCGTCTCCTAGGCCGCCCGAGTTACGGTCTTGAGCGCCCGTACCAATGTTCGTTTCGCGAGTTCTACCTTGAAGGCGTTATCGTGCATCGGACGCGCTCCTTGCATGGCGGCTTCGGCGGCTGCCTGGAAGTTGGCTTCCGACGCTGCTTTTCCCTGTAGCACCCGCTCGGCCTCAGGCGATCGCCACGGTTTCGTTGCCACACCACCAAGAGCGATTGCGATGTTTTGAAACTGTCCACCCTGAACATTTGCGACGATCGCGGCGGATGCAAGTGCAAACTCATATGAGGCGCGGTCACGCCGCTTCAGATAGTAGGAACGAGTGCCGGCCGGCAACTTCGGCAGAGTGACGTGAGTGATCAGTTCACCGGGACCGAGCACGTTCTCGATGTTCGGCGTGTTTCCAGGAACGCGATAGAACTCGGTGATCGGAACCGTACGATCGCCCTTCGGGCCAGTGATGTGGACGACTGCATCCAAGGCCATCATCGCTACTGCCATGTCCGACGGATTGGTGGCGATGCAGTGCTCGCTGGTTCCGAGAATGGCGTGGATGCGATTGAATCCGTCGAT
>CAYWSM010000173.1:0-26296 GCA_964460935.1 uncultured Terriglobales bacterium
GGAACGCTGTGCTCAGGGATGGCCCGCGATCGCGCAGCGCCTTAAGGAGAAAATCCCGGCTGGTCGGTCCGTGGTCTGTATTGAGTGCTATCCCGGCTGCTTCGAAGATGAAATTGAACGCGAGTTGAGTCGCGTTTTGCAGCCGAACCTGGTGTTGCGGGCGAAAGAGTGCTACCTGCCAGAATCAAAGATCCGCGCGCTTTGCGCACGCGATTTAGGCGATGATCCCGTTTTCGCTTTCATGAACCGTTTTGAAGTTTCGGATTTTCTGGATGAGCACGCACTCGCTGCCAGCCAGCGCGAGTTGAGTCATGCCGGAGGATTGGTCCTCGTTATCGGAACTGGCGCAACTTTGATTGCGCAGCAATGGGATCTCCTGGTCTATTGCGATATGGCGCGCTGGGAAATCCAACAACGTCAGCGAGCGGGAGAGATCTCCAACCTCGGCCTCGACAATCGTAGTGAGCGTCCGGCGCTGAAATACAAACGTGGATACTTCGTGGATTGGCGGGCTGCCGATCGTCTGAAGAAATCACTTTTCACTCGGATCGATTTCCTTCTCGATACTAATAATCGGTCCACTCCGAAAATGATTGCCGGAAGCGATCTGTTGCGTGGACTAAAAATCGCGGCACACCAGCCATTTCGAGTAGTGCCGTTCTTCGATCCCGGACCATGGGGCGGTCAATGGATGAAAGAAGTCTGCGATCTTCCCCGAAACGCAGAGAACTACGCGTGGTGCTTCGACTGCGTTCCGGAAGAGAACAGCCTGTTGCTGGGCTTTGGTGAGGTGGCCGTGGAGATTCCGTCCATCGACTTGATATTCCAACATCCGCGGCAGCTTCTTGGAGATGCGGTTCACGCCAGATTTGGCACTGAATTTCCGATACGTTTTGACTTCCTCGACACGATGGAGGGCGGCAATCTTTCATTCCAGGTCCACCCGCTCACCGAGTACATCCAGGAAAAATTTGGGATGCCGTACACACAAGACGAGAGCTACTACCTGCTCGAGGCCAAGGAAGATGGCTGTGTGTACCTCGGATTAAAAGAGAACATCGATCGTGAGCGAATGATTTCAGACCTGCGAGAGGCACAGTGGGACGGTGGTTATTTCGACGCAGATAAGTATGTAAATCGCTTTCCGGCGAAGAAGCACGACCACTTCTTGATTCCTGCCGGAACACCCCACTGCTCGGGCAAGAACAGCATGGTATTGGAGATCAGCGCTACTCCTTACATATTCACATTCAAGATGTGGGACTGGGGGCGCGTTGGTCTGGACGGCTTGCCGAGACCCATTCACCTGGAGCATGGGTTGAATAACGTCCAGTGGTATCGGACCACCAAGTGGGTTGAAGAGAACCTCATCAATGCTATTGCGCCGGTACAGGAAGGTGAGGGGTGGTGTGAAGAACGAACCGGCCTTCACGAGCGAGAATTTATTGAAACGCGGCGGCATTGGTTTACCGAGCCGGTTTCCCACCATACCAATGGTGGCGTGAATGTCCTGAACTTGTGTGAAGGCGAGGAGATCATTGTGGAAAGCCCGAATCGGTATTTCCCGCCGTTCATTGTTCATTACGCCGAGACATTCATTATTCCAGCAGCGGTTGGAGAATACACAATTCGTCCGCACGGTCCTTCGCAAGATAAGCGTTGCGGGACAATCAAGGCCTTTGTCAGGACACGAGCTTAAAGCGAGTCGTACCAGAGAGAGAATTGCTTCCTCGGAACCCTACGCGTGTGGAGGATCAAGGAAGCGGAATAAAAGAGGTGCTATGCCGAATGCCACAGCCGGTATCGTGTTGCTGATTATCGCCGGAGTTATGAACGCCGGTTTCACGATACCCATGAAGTACACGAAGAAATGGGCATGGGAGAACACGTGGATCGTGTGGAGTCTTTATGCGCTGCTGATCATGCCGGCGCTCACGGCTTATCTCACAGTCCCTCAGCTCAGTACTGTCTATGCACAAGCTGGTGTTCGTAATGTTGTTCTGGTCGCCGTTTGTGGCTTCGCGTGGGGAATTGCTCAGGTACTGTTCGGGCTCTCTGTAGCATCGATCGGAATCGCACTTGCTTTTGCTATTGTGCTCGGCCTGTCTGCTGCGATCGGAAGTTTGATTCCGCTGATTCAGTTGCACCCCGAGAAGATCTTCACTCCGGCAGGCATAGGCGTAATCGTCGGCGTTGTTCTCGTTGTAGCTGGGGTGTCGGTTTGCGCTGTTGCAGGAAAGCGAAGAGAGAAGGGTACGGAGCAAAAGCAACAGAGCGGCATGCCGTTTTCTGCCGGTCTTGCGTGTGCAATTCTCGCCGGCTTGGGAGCTGCCGCGATGAATTTCGGAGTGGCTTTCGGAGGCGCCGTCACCAAGGCTGCCCAATCCAACGGCGCTGCTCCAAACTGGACCATTAATGCTGTGTGGTTCCCGCTTATGGTGGCTGGAGCGATTCCCAGCATCGCCTATTGCGCGTACCTGATGCAGAAAAACAAGACCTCGGGGAACTTCAAGCTGCCCGCAACCGCTTCCTACTATGGGCTGGCGTTGGTCATGGCAATCTTCTGGTTTGCCAGCACCATTATGTACGGCGTTGCCAGCGGCAAACTAGGCGAACTCGGCCCGGTGTTAGGTTGGCCGTTTTTCATGTCGCTGATCGTAATAATGGCCAGCATCTTCGGAGTGATTACCGGTGAGTGGAAACACGCCGCCAGAAGTTCGCTGTGCATTCAAATGGCGGGCGTGGGAATTCTCGTCATCGCCGTCATCGTGTTGTCGAGAGCTGGGCAGTATGTGGGCTGATAACCGACCCCATATCGCAAGAGTTACAGGCGCGCTTATGACAACGGCGCTTGCGATCGCTCTCGCCGGGACATCGTTTGCGCAGCAAGCTGGAACTGGTACTTCAAAGGAAGTAGCGGTCGCCGAGTTCACAGGGCGCGTTCAGGATCGCACGTTCCAGAGCCAATCCCTGTCCCGGTCTATGCGGTACCGTGTCCTGCTGCCCCGCGATTACAAGTCGGGCAATTTCTATCCCGTCCTTTATTTATTGCACGGCTGGCATGGCGACCACGAAAACTGGACTACCCTAACCAACCTGACCGGTTACACGAAAAATCTTGGGCTCATCGTCGTAATGCCCGATGCCGAAGATTCCTGGTATGCCGATTCGGCTACAACTCCGCAGGACAAATTCGAACAGTACATTGTTCATGACTTGGTCTCCGATGTTGAGAGCCATTGGCACGTGTTGCGGTCTCCGCATCATCGGGCGATTGCGGGGCTCTCAATGGGAGGATACGCTGCGATCAAGTTTGCACTGAAGTATCCCGACATGTTTGCGGCGGCGGCGAGCCTAAGTGGAGCCTTTAATGCTCCATCGCCAGAGTTGGCGGAAACTCGCTCCGAGCTACGGCCCAGCCTTGAACACGCCTTTGGCCCTGCTTCTAGCAAGACGCGCTCTGAGAACGACGTCTATTCGCTGGCGAGTAATGTCAACCCAATCGCAGTGCCCTATCTGTTTATCGCTTGCGGTTACCAGGACACAACTTTCCTCGCTCCTAACCGGAAGCTCGTGGCAATCCTGAGTCAACGGAATTTTCACTACGAATACCACGAACATCGGGGCGCGCATTCATGGCAGTACTGGGACGAACGTCTCCCGGAAATTCTGAATGTCACGATGAAGCACATAGCTGACGAGCACTGAGTTATTGCTCGCCTGAGGAATCATGCAATGAAACGATATTCATCGATTTACTTCATTCTTTTTGCTTTGCTTATTTCCGGCTCAGTTGTTGCCTCCGAAAACGTGGGGTCTAATGCCCAGGAAAAAGCTGTGGCGAAAAACCTGCCCACATTTCCTTACGAGCATGGATGGTTTGGGGCTGACGACGCCTACTCAGTCCCGCTGACTGCAACAAAGAGCGTTTGGCTCTTCGGGGACACCTTTGTCGCCGATCCCAGCACAACACTTCGCAGCAAGTACAAGGCGATGCCTCGGAACAGTGTCGGAATCTCCAACTGCGAGGCTGGCAAAGATTGCACGATGAAGTACTACTGGAAGGACGCATCAAGTCCGAACCCGCGCTCCTTCTTCGACACTGGCCGCGACGAAGTCTGGTACTGGCCGCTGGACGGCTATTACGACGGCAGCAAGCTTTATCTGAGCCTGATGATTGTGCAAACCAAGAAAGGTTCCGGCCCCGAAGATCCCTTCGGCTTTGAGATCGCAGGAACGCAATGGATGGTGATCGATAATCCGCTCGACACCCCTGACAAATGGCACGTTAATTCCAAGCATTTGACGGATGGAGACTTGTGGGTCGGCAACTCGACTTTCAAGGATGGCCAGTTTGTCTTCTTTTATAGCCAGGTCAGTGCGGGAGAGGGCAAGGGATATATGACCGTACTGCGTGTGCCGAGTGATCAGCTCGCCGATCCCTCAAAGCACTGGGAGTATCTTGGTACGGACAAGCAGTGGCATGTCGGCATACCGCACGGTGACGCTGCCCACGTCATTGACCAAGCTATCCCCGAAATGAGTGTTCGCTACCATCCTGGCGCGAAGAAGTGGGTCGCGATTTCAGGTGGCCCTGAATTTCCCTCAAATCGAATTGTAGCTAGAACTGCCGACTCACCAATCGGCCCATGGTCAGCTCCGGCAACTGTTTACAGTTTCCCGGAGATGAATCCGAAGAACTCGATCTACGATAAAGACACCTTCTGTTATGCAACCAAGGAGCACGTCGAATTTGGTAACAGCGAGATGGTAGTCACATACGCATGCAATTCGATGTCACTGCCGAAGACCATAGAGAACATGAAAATCTACCGTCCCCAAGTAGTCGTACTTCCAGTTCCGAAGTAATCGGGTCCAAGGAGTGAGGATCGGATCAGCGGTTAGTGATATGGGCTTATAGCCCGCGTTGAGCCGCATTTTTGTGTGATACTGTGGTGGTAATTCTCCAATTTTAACTTTGCAGATAGAGTGAATCACAAAGCCAAAACATCTCTTGGCAACTACTGGCGGTAGTTAATCCACTCTTGTCGCTTGACATGTGCGCCTTGGCGAAGTAAAGTCCTTCGCCACGTGGATGTTCGGATCTTCCCCTGCCCTGCGCGATCCGTTAACTTTGCCTTTAACTAGTTGAGGAGCCCTGAATGATTATCCGCAGAGTTCTGCCTGTCGTTTTCCTGGGAGCTGCACTCACAGGTTTATTGGCGCTGAACGCATCAGCGCAGATATCCAATCCTTCCGTCAAGATTTCTTCGCGCGTTATGGCCGAGACTGAGAATGGCGGAACAACCGAGGCTCTGATCGTTCTCACCGAGAAGGCCGATCTTCGACCCGCCGCGCTCTTGCAAAGCAAAGTGGAAAAAGGCCGCTTTGTCGTCAACGCGTTGCGCGAAGTAGCCAATCGGACGCAAGCGCCGATCCTGCACGACCTGCAGGCTCGCGGCATTCCTTACCAGAGCTTTTACATCGCCAATATGATCAAGATCACTGGCGGACGCGCGGTGATGCAGGAACTCGCAGCCCGTCCCGACGTGGCTTCGATCGAGGCCAATCCGTACGTTAAGGCGTTGCTGCCGCAGGCCAACCGCGGATTTTTCGCAAATGAGCCCAATGGTATCGAGTGGAACGTACAGCGCGTAAAGGCGCCGGACGTCTGGGCGCTGGGTTTCCACGGAGAGGGTATGGTTGTTGCCGGAGCAGACACCGGCACGCAATGGGACCATCCTTCGATGAAGAACCAGTATCGCGGCTGGAACGGCACGACGGTGAATTTTGACTACAACTGGCACGATGCCACCAGCCAGCACTCTCCAACCCCCATCGATCCTCATGGTCACGGCACGTTCACGGTGAGCCAGATGGTGGGCGATGACGGCCAGGGAAACCAGATCGGTGTGGCGCCGGGAGCGAAGTGGATCTCTTGCCGCAACATGGATGCCAGCGGAACCGGCTCTCCCTCGACTTACGCGGAGTGCTTTCAGTTCCTGATCGCACCGTACCCGGTGGGCGGAGATCCCAACCAGGGCGATCCGACCAAGGCGCCTGATTCGATTAACAACTCGTGGGGCTGCCCGACGTCCGAGGGTTGCTCGGCCAACACGCTCAAGGATATTACCGACGCCGTGCGCGCCGCCGGTATCTTCCCGGCTGTAGCAGCGGGTAATTCCGGTTCGTCGTGTTCTACCGTCACCGATCCGCCTTCGATTTACGCCAGTTCGGTCACTGTGGGAGCCACCACCAGCACCAATGCGATTGCAAGTTTTAGTAGTCGAGGGCCCGTAACGGTGGATGGCAGCAACCGCATTAAGCCGAATATCTCCGCTCCTGGCCAGAACATACGCGGAGCGGTTCCGGGTAACGGGTACCAGTCCGGCTGGTCGGGAACGTCGATGGCGACGCCGCACGTTGCTGCCGCCGTTGCGCTGCTGTGGCAGGCTAAGCCTGGTCTTGTCGGGAACATCGACCAGACGCAGACCATCCTGAGCCACTCTTCCAATCCGGCGATAACCCAGAGCTTCAATCAGCACTGCGGAATTACCCCGGGCAATTTGCCGAACAACATTTACGGTTGGGGACTGCTTGACATTCTGAAAGCAGTACAGACACCGTAAGCCAGCCAATTAATCGACGCTCCAGCTTCAGGAAGTTCAAGCTTCTTCGAAGCTGGAGCGATTCTCTTTTGCCAGCGTGTTATAGTTCAAACTCTATCCGAACGAAATTACCCGTGTCATTGCACTTCTTTTCGCGTTTCCTGTAAAACACTCGGCAAACAGAAAAGAGGAAAATCCTTGCGCCATCCATTCCTACGGGTGCTCGCTGTTCTTGTTTTGGGAGTATTTTCATTTCCTGGTTTTGCGCAGTGGCAGTACTACAACCCGGTCAGCAGCTTTCAGACGCAGACCACGGGCGTGCAGTTCACAATGAAGACGGGACTGCTCCGGTTGCAGGTCTGCACGGATTCCATCATCCGCGTTACCTATTCGCCGGGCTCATCCTTTCCCGAACGCAAAGACTTCGTTGTCATCAAGAACGATTGGCCCCCAGTAAAGTTTGACGTGCAGGACGACAAAGATGACGTCACGATCACCACGGCGAAGATTACCGTTGTTGTTAATAAGGCGGACGGCGGTATCAGCTACAAGGATTGGTTTGGCCGTGCGTTGGTGACTGAAGCGAATCGGTGGATGACTCCGGTGACCGTCAATGGTGAGAAGACATATCATGCCGAGTCGTTCGTGAACGTCTATGGATCTCGAGAAGGGTTCTACGGACTAGGGCAGCACCAGGCGGGAGTCTGGAATTACCGCGGAGAGTCGGTTGATATCTCGCAGGAGAACTCGAACATCTCGATTCCGATGCTGGTGTCGAGCAATGGCTACGGAATCTTCTGGAACAACGAATCGCGCAGCCGGTTTAACAATCGTTTTGCGAATTATCTCTACATCAGCTCCGAAGTGGCTGACGTCATCGACTACTACTTCATTTACGGACCAGAACTAGACCAGGTGATTTCCGGCTATCGCGAACTGACGGGCGCTGTGCCGATGTTCGGAAAATGGGCCTATGGGTTCTGGCAATGCAAGAACCGTTACAAAACGCAGGAAGAGCTGCTCGGCGTCGCGCACAAGTATCGCGAGCTGAAGATTCCGGTCGACAACATCGTGCAGGACTGGTTCTGGTGGAACCGCAAAGGCGAGCACGTATTTAACAAGAACTATCCCGATCCCAAAGGGATGGTGGACGACCTGCACAAAAACAACTTCCACCTGATGATTTCGGTGTGGCCATTTTTCGAGCCAGGATCGAAAGAATACGACACCATGGACAAGCAGGGATGGTTCATCGACAAGTTCAAGTATGACAAGCTGCCGTATCACCGCATGGGCATGGCGGTGTATGACGCCAGCAATCCGGAGGCTCGGAAATACTACTGGAACTTGATGGAGAAGGCGCTGTTCAATATCGGCATCGACGCATGGTGGCTCGATACGGTGGAGCCGGAAACAGAGGGGCAAGAAGAGAACATTTTGCTCGGACACAAGATCGCGGCGGGGAGCGGCGATCGATATGTGAATGCGTATCCGCTGCTGACCGAAGAAGGTGTCTATACCGGGCAACGCAGCGCCAGCGACCAGAAGCGCGTATTCATTCTCGGACGCTCGGCATTCGCCGGTTCGCAACGTGCAGCCGTAACGGCGTGGTCCGGCGATGTAAATTCCGACTGGCTCACCTTCAAACGGCAGATACCCGCCGGACTGAACTATGCGCTCTCCGGATTGCCGTACTGGACGACCGATATCGGCGGATTCGTGACTGGCAATCCCGACGATCCAGCATATCGCGAACTGTTCATCCGCTGGTTCCAGTTCGGCACATTCAGCCCTATCTCCCGCGTACACGGCACGCGCACAACGGATCAGAACGAGCTTTGGTCGTATGGGCCGGAAGCGCAACAGATCCTGACAAGTTTCGATCGTTTGCGTTACGAACTGATGCCGTACATCTACTCCCTGGCGTGGAAGGTCACGAATGAGAACTACACGTTGATGCGGCCGCTGGTGATGGATTTCCGCAACGACAATCGGGCGAAGAATGTGGGCGATCAATTTATGTTTGGTCCGGCGTTAATGGTGGCGCCGGTAACTGAGCCGGGCGTAAACAGACGCTACGTGTATCTACCTGCGGGCGGTTGGTACGACTTTTGGACCGCACAGGGCGTCAAGGGAGGACAAGAGATTGATGCCGCCGCGCGGGTCGAGCGTGTGCCTTTGTTTGTGCGAGCAGGATCGATTCTTCCCATTGGTCCCGATGTTCAATACGCCGCGGAAAAGCCGGCCGATCCGATTGAACTCAGAATCTATCCGGGCGCGGACGGCGACTTCACGCTCTACGAAGATGAAAACGACGGCTACAACTATGAGAAAGGCGCGTTCGCCACGATATCAATGCATTGGAACGACGCGCATCACACCTTGACGATTGACGATCGCAAAGGGAAGTTTCCAGGAATGCTTGCGGCGCGGACGTTCCGGGTAGTTCTGGTGTCGCGGAACAACGGAGTCGGAATTGGAGCAAGTCCTTCCTCCGACAAGGACGTGCACTACACGGGGCAGCGCGTCACCGTGTGGGTACCATCGATCAATTGAATGGATCACAAAGGACACTTATTCACATAAACCTGACCACTCCACCCAACCAAATTAAGGTTGATTGGGCACCATGGTACTTGCCTTAACCTGCTGAAAAATTTTGTGCGTCAAGGCCCGCCTTTCGCCGGAGCTGGCCAGTTCTGCTGACCTCCCGGGTCCATCCAGTGTGCATCTAAGTTTCCGCCACTCGGAAACTGAATGGAGGATTTCACATGAAATCGAAAATCGCGCCCCTGGTCATGGTCATTCTTCTTGGCGTGGCCGCGGTAGCACAGAGCAATTCCAGCCCATATGCGAACAGTTCCAATGGTTCGAGCGCCTATGGCACCAGTTCCAGCACTCCCAGCACTTCCAGCAGTTCCTCGGACCAGATGATCACGAATGGTCCGGTAGCTGAAACCGTCACCCAAAGCAACGCCGTAATTGGCTGGTCGTCCAAACTGCCGGCTCACGGAACCAGCGTGAAATATGGCACCAGCCGCGATCGTATGACCCAGACGGCACAAGCCGCGGAGAGCAGCGACGCAAAGAATCATCACGCCCAACTGGAGAACCTTTCGCCCGATACGCCGTACTACTTCCAGGTGATGGAGAATGGTTCGCCGGTCGGCGGTATCGGTACCTTCCGGACAGTGGCCGAAGGCGAAAAGCCGATTCAGAGCAAGGCAGTGATTAGTCAGAAGTAAGACGGCGAAAAGCAAAAGGGTTCGTGCTGAACACGAACCCTTTGCTGTTTGTTTTCTGGTCCGGCTTAGAAGTTCTTATCGCCGTCCATGTAGGCTGCCATTCGCAGGTACCAGCCAGCCTCCATGGAATACCAGGTCCAGGGGAAGCCCTTGTTGACCCACTTGGAGCGCACTGAATTGGCGTAGGTATTCACGCGTCCCGAGTCGCCCATGAGCATTGCTCCATCAGCGACCATTACCCAGGGGAACGGATCCTGCTGGTTGAACGAGAGCTGGGCCCAGGCAGGCCATGCCTGATTAAGCGCGGCGTACGCTTGCTTCGCGCGGCTGTCAGTTCCCGGAACAACGCCGTAAAGAACTGGGAACACCTGCGAGGAAGCATCGGGATACCAGGTCCCCATCTTGGGTCCGATGAGGCGTCCGATGCCGTCCTTATACACAGCCCAATTGCTGCCCATCCACATGTTCCAGACACCGGCCTGGCACTTGGTCGCCAGTGCTGAATAGTAGTTCTGCTTCGCGGCGTCACCCATGGAGCCGAATAATGTGGCAGCGTCAGCCAGTCCGCGGAAAACCTCCGCATTGTCCATCAGGTACTTGATCTGATAGTCGGGCTTCGACCAGGTGAGGCCGTCGGACTGTTGTGTTTTTGCCAGAACATGACCGATGAGATCCAGGTCGCTGGCGATGCTGCGTACGTATGCCTGCGCCGCCGGGTTTCCAGTCTTGAAGTAGGCATACGCCAGGGACAGGAACGTCGCCGCATAGGAGTCGGTCGAGTCAGCGTTGCCCGATGAAACCTCCTGGCCATTGACGATGTTGTAGTCATACATCGTTCCGCCAAGTCCCCACCGGTCGGTGCGATTCAGATGGCTGATGTACCAGCGCATCCAGTTTTCCACCTGCACGTAGCGGGCGGAATCCTTCACCAAGCCCATCGCGGCAAGATTGGAATAGTAAGGATTGATGCGGTCCGCGGAGTACAACAATGCTCCGGTGTGCGAAACCTGTGTGGCGAGCCAGTTCGATGTCGCGGAGAAATCTTTGGAGAAGGCCCCGCCGCCTCCACCGCCGCCGGTTGACACATTGACCTGGACGCTTTGTTTCGTCACCGCACCGGTATTGTCCCAACACTGCACAACAGCGTAGTGCGTGCCTTGGGAGGCGTTGACGTAGGTGTCCACGTTTGCGCCATTGCCCTTGTACATGAGCTGGTTATCCAGGTACATGGCCATGGCCGCGATTGAGCGGCCAGTTCCCGGCGAAGCCGAAGCTACAACGTGCATCGGCGAACTAGAAGAAGTGCCAGGAGAAGATATATTGACCGATGTTGAATTGTTGTTTCCTACGTTGATATTCGCCGAAGCGCTGCCTGCCTTGCCGATGGAATTCCATGCCACTACCACCACGTAGTGCTTTCCGGAATCCATTTGGGTGTAAAGGTCCATGAGGGACTTATTGATGGTCGTGATGCTCTGATTGTCGACATACAGACGCATCGCTGTGATGGGGTAATTTCCGCCGTTCGCCGTGGCCAGAACGTGAACGGGGGAGCCGAAACTGCCGTTATTCGACGGTGAAGTAAGGGTTACGGTTTGAGCGTGGGAGAGAACGGTGAGAGAAATGACGAAAGCGGCCGCGATGATGTTACGACCTAATTTTTTCTTCAAACTACAACCTCGCGGGGCTGTTCCCCTCGAGGTTCAAGTTACGTATCCTTCAACTCTGGCTGTATCGGGCTTCTACCCTGATGTAAGCAGATGTTTTTCGTAGCGTTTGCCGACATGTAGACACTAGGAACTTGCGCGTTAACACCTTAGCCAGCGACACGTAATCCCTGAGGCGCTCTAAGGCGAAGGCCCGTCGAGAGCGTTTCACATGCGCGATTGCAGCGTGTAAGGCCTAAGAGCGTTCTTGCGATCGCGACTTCCAACTCATCGCCCAGGAGTACAAACAAACGAAAATCAGCACGTCGAGGAAGGGTCCAAAAGCGAAATAGAGCAGTGGCATGAAGAGGATAGAGCCGTGCAGGATATAGACCTGCAGCACATACTGGAGGGGGAAAAATAGCGTCAGATGGCCCACCAGCAGGGCCGTCATGCTGAGTTTTTTCCAGAGAGAAAAGTCGAAGAGGTAGTAGGTGAATGCCAGTACGATTGGGATCATCCCAATGAGAATGACCCCAAATGACAGCATGCCCATGGTGTACGTCGGGATGTCGTGAGGGAACCGGGCTGAAGCGAATGCGAAGTAAACCAACGCGCTGATCTGAATGAGCACCAGCGCTCGCACGATGTAGGCCAGGGGGGCGTGGTCGTCGCTTAACCAATATGTTGCGGCGAAGACAGCGAAAGTAACGAACAGAGTGGCGAGCCAAGTCATCGGAGACACCGTGCCCGCCTCGGCCGCCACGAAGGGCAGGGAAACGGGCAGCACTTTTGACCAGTGCTGCGGCATCATCGACACGGATGCTTCCAGTCCCAAGGCCTTGACCCAAAAACGGAAAATCTCAAACCATAGCCGTCCGACGATAGGAAGCGCCTTCACCCAGCCTATGCTGAGTCCGATTCCCAACACGAGAGCGTGGAGAACGTCATTTCGGGTGATCCGGTAACGGATCATCCCCCGGTGCATGAGGATCTCGCCGCCGCGATAGCCGAACCGCCGAAGTTGCTCTGGATCGGGCCATCCCAGTGCCCGTTCTTCTTGTTTAAAAGTCGACGAAGACGCCAAGTGTTGCCCCGTTGCGGTTGTAATACGGATTAAGTTCCCGTTGGAAGTTGAAGTTGAACCCCCAGTTCATTCCGATCCATTGGCGCCAGGTCGCGGAATAGTTATGGATAGGGAAATTCACCAACGGATTCGCAACGTTCACCACCTCGTACCCCTCGCGCCCAAGCTCGGCGCGGACGGTGAGGTAATGCTCCTTCTCGCGGCCTTCGGTCACAGCCAGGTTGTATGTCGTCGCCAGAATGTCTCCAGGGTTCGCGCGCGTGAACGTGGCGCCACCCTGAAGGATGATCGGGAAATGGAAGTAGTAGGTTCCACCGACTATATAGCGAACGTCGGAGTTAACCGTTTTGGCGCGGTCGTATCCGACGCCGAGGTTCAGCACCAATTGCCTCTCCGGCAGGAGCTTGTAATTCACGAATCCGTCAAAGCGGAATTTCGGGAGAAAAAATCCCCCGACGCTCGAGCCTACGTACGCGTTCGTATAAAGATTCGACGTGAAGCTGTGGGTCAGGCCGATCGATCCGAAATAGCCGCTGTCGCCAAATCTCGCCTGGCGGTCGGCTTCGAGGCTGAAGGCGTTGGCGGGAGTCAGGTTAATGACGCCGCGCACGTATGCGTCCGTCCAACTAGGCTGTGGCGAGGTTAGATCGCTGCGGCTGCCACCGAATTCGAGATATCCGGGCCCATTGGGGCCTTCCGGGCTGCCAATGCCGGGGATGGCAGCGCCCTGGGGAACGGTGGTGCCGGGCCGCGCGACCTGTGCAGCCAGCGACACGGCACAAAATAACGTCATAGTTAATACAATACGATTCATAGGTGTTCTCTGCGGATCAGTTCGACCGAGACTTCGTTACAGTCACCGGCGCTTAGCAGCCAGTTTTGGTTATCGGAACTGACCTGTACCTTTCCGTGGCGCACCTTGGGTTTGTCGTACTGAGCTTTCGAAAAAATCCATGTTTGGTGATCAAGGGTTTCGGGGCTGCTGGCTTTAAGCAGGATGGAATCGCTGCCCTTGTTCAACAGCGACCAATCCACTTTCTTTCGGGCATTCAGGAAGTCGGCCAGTTGCGACATCGTGTACCAGCGGAAGCGATGTTCGCTTGCCAGTTGATCGGTGTGGCCGAGGAAATCCCGCAACGCACCGATGTACTTCGTCGCGCCCATCGGATGTGTATAGAGGAGCCGCGCGGAACGGTCTTGCGCGACGAAATCGGACACATCCGACAACCATTTCTCGACGGTTTCCGGCCGCACGTTGGCAAACCCCATCTCCTCCAGGCTGGCATAGGGACCGAGATGCAGGATCGGGAAGGCCCACATGCTCTCTCCGTCGCGGGTTGTGTCGCGATAAACCTGTGTTGGCCCCATACCCGTGTCGCCGGCGAAGTAATAAGAGTTGATGTGCTTCTTCTCCAGCCACTGCGATATCCACTTAGGCTGATTTCCCAACGGAGCGGAGTACTCGAGAACGGCCTTCCCGGTCAATTTCTGAATGGCGTCGATATTCCACTGGATATACTTCGCAAATTCGTTCTCATTATTCTCGGAAACGTGTTCGCCGAAGTAGTTGTGAATCCAGCCACCGTGGCTGCCGATGGTGTGTCCCCGGCGTTGCAGATCCTTAATCACGCGATCCGTCTCCGGATCCCGGCCGATGTCCAAGCCCTTGCCGTCGCCGCGCTGATCGACATCGGGTCCGGCCGTGAAGTGAATGGAATAGGGACCACGATTGAAAACTCCGGCAGCAACAAGTTTTTCAAGCGGCGGGACCATCGCTTTCGCGTCGATGTGCCAATTGAAGACCAATCCGCCCACGCCATCAGGCACCGTAGAGAGGTAGGGAAGTCCGACCATCTTCACCCCGAAGTACCGGAGAAGCGAATGCAGCAGCATGCCGTCGGTGCGCGTCTCCAGGTAGCTCAAGGGAAGGTTGACGAACATCACCTGCCCGAAACCGTCTTTGTGGATCCCTGCGGCTACTCCGCCGCTGCTGCGCAATAACACCCTGCCGTCAAAGTCCGATGTTGTCCGAAACGCGGGATAGTGCAGGTCGCCAAACTCATACCGCGATAACACAAGTTGCCCCTGCGCAGGCTTTACGTCGTTGGCGTCGCTCATATTCGGAAGCGATACCGAATGCACTTTCGGGCGCACTGTGCTGCCCGGGGGAACGTACTTTCCAGGAGGAATCCCCAGATCGTTCATGGCCTCGGCATCGCCCCAGACGGAACTCCAATGAATGGAGTCTGTCGTATAGCGGTCGTATAACGCGTACCCCACTCCGACCAGGTCAGAGAGTCGCGACTGTATGGGAGCGAAATGATTATCGAGATCCCAGGTGCACGCGTCATAAACGACCATCAGGTTGCCGCCCTGATGTACATATTCGTGTAACGCGCCGATTAATGTTGCATTCGCCGTGCGGTGGATCGAATCCGGCAGAACTAATCCGGCGATCGGCTTGGTCCTCTGTAGCGGATTCAGGAACTCAGAATCGCGCACCAGCTCCAGGTGTAGCCCTTCTTCGTCCGCTGCGTCCTTCCATTCACGCACGACCGGATCGGACGCCGGGACGTTATCCGGCACCAGCAAGTAAAGCTTGTCGGCGGACTCGGTTCCCGCGCTGTCTGCATAGGAAACGAGTTCCTTGACTCCCAGCAACACTGGCAGGAGACAAAGAGCAAGCGTCCACTGAACTCGTCGGTTCTTCATTCACCCGGTACCAGATCGCTACAGTTATTCGGGGCCGCGTCTGCACGAGGCTGTACAGCTTGAAAAGTTGCTTCTTCGAGAATGTTCCAATTGGTTCCGCCGCGACGCGATCTTGCGTGTTGCATCCAGCAGGCCGCCGTGACGGTGTCGTTAAGCTTCAGGGCCGTTACTGCGAGCAATCCCCACGGATGAGGGTCGTAGGTCTCCATCAGCCAGCCGCGGCCGTATTGTTGTTTCCACGCCTTCCAGCCTTCTTGCGGATCCTGCGGCGTTGGCATGCTTTCCAGCCAGGGATAGGTCTGTCCCACGGCGTCGGGATAAAACCCAAACCGGCTCTTCTGCGTGGACGGCCGAAACTGTCCTTTTCCTCCGTCCCAGAAGACCCGCGTGACCGCATCGGCTAATTGCTGGGCCTCTGCATTCATAATCGCCGCGCTATTGATGTCCCAGCGGGAGCTCTGCTTGCCAATATCTTTGAAGGCTGAATAGATTTCCACGTTGTCCATAAAAAGCGGCGTGTGGTTCTTGTGCGAGATGTGATAGACGCCCCAGCGATTACGCAACGTCTTCAGATATGCCATTGCCCTATCGGCGCTCTGTTGCCATTCGAGCGGGAGCCCATGATCGGTCGCGTGGTGATAGAGAAGTTCAATCCACAGTGCCAGCATGGCGTCGTCGGCATCGGCATCGCCGCAGCGCTTCCACGAGCCGTCGTTCTTCTTGCACCAGCGGTCGATGCGCCCATCTTTCCGCTGTCGTGCCAGCATCCACGTGATCCATTTGACCGCCGCGTCGTGAGTATTGAGGCCGGCGTCCTGGGCAACGATCAGTGCCTTGGTGGCAAAGTAAGGCTCAACGTCCTTGCCGTTGGGCGTCATCGTTATCGCCCCGTCGGCGCTCTGGTACAGCCCAGGATCGAATACACGATCCTGCCCCACTGCCACCGTAACCAAAAGGAGGAGAATGAAAACGAGAATGGAAAAACGCATTTAGCTGGTGACCTCTCCTGCGTCGCGTGCCCAGAGAGTGCCGCAGATCAATGCCCCCGGAGCAATTCGAATGCGAGATGCACTCACGGTTGTCGGACACCCAGGGGTTCCAATCTGCGTGCCCGTACCGATCACCAATTCGCCTTCGCTGATAACGGGACCTTTCAGGTAACAGTGTTCGCCGATTTTCATTCTGCCTCGGCTTACGACCGTTCCTTCCACGTCAGTCCCAGATCCGATTTCGAAGTCAGCTCGAGCTTTAACGCTTCCGATCACCAGTACGTTATCGCCGACTGCCACTTTGCCTGCCGCCACAATGTGTCCTTGAAATGCGTCGCTGTCGCGCAAATAAAAATCTCCATTGGATCGCACGCGGCCGAGGCGCACGTCCGCCAAACTCCTGCCCTGGCATAAGGGTGAGGTTTCGTGGCGCGGCGATGATGCCACGCCCGTGTGGATCTCCGCCGCTCCGACGCGTTCAAAGCTGCATCCGCGGCAAAGCGTAACGCTTGCTTTCGCCGAGGTACGGCCATACAGCCGCGCGTCAGGACCGGCTTCGATGTTTCCGTCGCAGTGGATCCATCGTGCAACGGTCGTTCGTTCGCCCAACTCTGTGTCGCCCTCGACCAGCACCGCACGAAGAAGGCTGTCGTTGGCGAGCTGTAGATTTCCTTTCACATACAGTTCGTGCGTGAAGCAAATGGGCAAAGGAAACACCAGGTCATGCGGTGCAAATGTCGGAGTCTCAACCAGATCATTCGGCAAGCTGGAGATGTCTTCCATTCGCAGCACCTGCCCGATCAAGCCATCGCGCATGGTGAAAAAGCGCCCGTCAAGAGTAGTGAGCGGCTCCATGTAATCCCGCATGGAGCGAGCGAAATTGTCGATTTTTCCGTCGTCGCTGCGTGTTGCCAGCGGGGAAGCGTCGCGCTTGCGCCGCAGCTCACGCACACTGGGGATCAGCGGCGCCACGAGCATGGTGCCGGTGAAAGCGGAGAGCATCATAGGGGCCCAGAGCGTCATGGTTTCCCCAGCGCAACCGGCGCCACGCGCGTGCGCTCCGTTTTTTGCCAATTGAGTTCGGTGCCACGAATGGAATCGAGCACTTGCGTCCATGCCGCTTTCGACACGCTCACCAGGCTCACGGTGAATCCCAGCAAGGTCAGAGGCAAAAGGCAGATGCGTTCGCTTGAATTGTCGAGTCGCGCCGCGGCGGCAATTTCGTAAAACGCTGCAAAATTGCCTAGCGTTGTGAATGCCGCCAGTGCAAGCACTGCCAATCCACCCCATGGCTCTACGCCGGTGTAGAACAGGGTCACGGCGAGCACCCATCCGAGCAGTAGCACTGGAGCCATGGCATACACGCCGAGCAACAGCGCTCCGTCGATTCGTTCGCCCAGCGACAAGTTCCGAGAACGCAAAACTGCGGCTGCATACCGGAACATCACCTGATTGTGACCTTTCGCCCAGCGCATGATCTGGCGCACACGGACCGGCCAGCGCTCCGGAACTTCCTCGTAGCACTCCGCGCGATTCACGTACACCGTCTTCCAGCCTGCGAGGAGCAAGCGCACCGTCAGGTCGGTGTCTTCTGCCAGCGTGTTTTCCGCCCAGCCCTTGATCTCATCCAGAGCTGCTTTGCGGACTCCTCCGACGGTTCCGCCATATTGCGGGACCAGTCCGAGATTCATGCGTGCCTGCTGATCCACCTGGTACCCACCCGAACGTTCGAGATCAAGCAGACGCGTGATTAACTTGTTTCCGACATTGATCGGCACCACGCGTCCCATAACGCTTCCGACTTCCGGATCGAAAAACGGAGCCACGAGTTCGCGAATCAATGCACGGCCGGGAACATAGTCAGCGTCGAACACCAGAAAGACACTGCCTTCGACATACTTCATCGCGTCCCGCAGCGCGGCGGCCTTTCCGGGTTTGCCCCCGGTTCGATGGAAAGGGTGAATACGGCCCGGATTCTTGGCCACGAGATCGTCAATGATCTCGCGTGTGCGATCCGTCGAGCGATCGTTTACGGGGACCAGTTTTAGTTTGTCTGCCGGATAATCGACTTGCAGCAGTGCGTTGATGCAGTCGGCCACGACCGCCTCTTCGTTATGGGCGGCGATCAGGACGGTTACCTTCGGCCAGTCCGCGCAATCGATGTCGGAATACGGCTGCCGTTGGCGCCCAAAAACACGACTCAACGTGAATACGTAATGTCGGAGCGTGTAAACGCAGATCAGGATAATGACAACCGTGAACAGGTCAACCAGCATAAGGTCCCCGGGCCCGATATTCCTCTGGATTCGTGCCTTTGGTGTTTTCGTTTATGCGGCCACCGACACCAACCTCGGTGCGTAGGAGAACTGCTCCTCGTCTTGCAGGATAGGCAGGGATCCTTGGAACCATCGGGTTAGGGCCTGGCTGATTCTCTGTGACGCCCGTCCGTCTCCGTAGGGGCTCTCCGCTTCGCTCATAGAGCGATACAGCGAATGATTCGTCAGCAGAGTAGTTGCTTCTTCCACAATTTTTTCTCGCGACGTACCGACAATCCGGGCTAGCCCCATCATCGAGGCTTCGGGACGCTCCGTTACCTTTCGCAGAACAAGAACAGGTTTTCCGAACGTTGGCGCTTCCTCCTGCACGCCACCCGAGTCGGTCAGCACCAGGTAACTGCGGCGTAATACAGAAACGAACTGGAAGTAGTCCATGGGTTGCGTGAGGTGGACTCGCTCTACTCCTTCGAGTTTCTCGCGCACAGTTCCGCGGACGTTCGGGTTTAGATGTACGGGATAGAGCACGTGGACATCGGGGAATTGCGACACCAGATCAATGATCGCGTCACATACGTTCTCCAGGTCCTTGCCCCACGATTCGCGCCGATGCGACGTCACCAGTACCAAGCGGGCATCTTCGGGAATATCCGCCGGGAGCGGATCATCCGTCTTCTTCATGCGCATAAGCCAATGTGCGGCATCGACGACCGTGTTTCCGGTCACAACAATTTTTTCGGGATCGACATTCTCCGCCAGCAAGTTTTCTTTTGCTGTCGCCGTCGGAGCCAGATGCAGCCCAGTGACAACTCCAGCGAGCCGGCGGTTCGCTTCTTCCGGCCACGGGTTCATCATGTCGCGGCTGCGAAGTCCGGCTTCCACGTGAGCCACAGAAATCTTTCGATAGAAAGCGGCCAGCGACGCCGCGAAAGCAGTTGTCGTGTCGCCCTGGACCATCAGGCAGTCAACCTGCCGTTCTGTCAGTAGCGAGTCCAGAGATTCCAGTACGCGCTGCGTGATTCCGCTGAGCGACTGGTTGTGCGTCATTAGATTGAGGTCAATGTCTGGGTTGATCTCGAACGTGTTCAATACCTGGTCCAACATTTGCCGGTGTTGCGCTGTGGAAATTACGAGTGTGTCGAAGTGATTCCATTGGCTCTGCAGTTCCTTGATGACCGGCGCCAGCTTGATGGCTTCCGGCCGTGTGCCGAAGACGATCGCGACCGTTTTACGATTCATAGAGAAGGACTTTGTGTTCACCTGTGCGAGAGAGATGCTGCCGAATTGGGCGGGGTTTGTCTCGGTTTGCTTCTCTAGGTAATTATTTACTCACTCTTCATGAACTTCCTTCCCGGTCGGTTGGCAACATCAGGCGAGCTGCTCCCCATCTCAGTTTCTGCAACCCAGAGCACCGCGTTTCGCCATGGATTGCTTATTCAAAGTTGAATGCGAAGTGCCTTTCACGGGAAGTTCGGTAACGTGATCGGCGCGTACCGCTGAGGTTAATAGTCTGACTGGATGCAAGCTTCCCAGGCCCATTGGTGATCCATGTCGCTGACGAGTAGTACGGTTCCCCATGCTTCGACGGAGAAAGGTGAGTTCCGGCCTCATGTTTCGGATTCTCTCCATCTTCTGCAATTAGAATCTGGGCCCCCGCGTCGGCGATCGTTCGCCGGCGGCTTTGTCGCGCAGTTCCTCTTACTTGCGATCTTCACGCGCCTCGCGATGTATTCTCCGAAATTGGTTCGCCCGCCGGTACGGCAGTCGGTGGAACTCATCGCGCCAAGCTTTACTCCGCCGCCGAAGCTGCATCTTGTCGCTCCACGACTTCCAAAAGTGGTGCCGCAACCTCCTCGAGTCGAAGTTCCGCCCCCACCCGTGGAGGCTAAGGTTGAGCCGCCAAAAGAGTTGCCACAGCCTCCTGTAGAAGCGCCTAAACCGGTTCCTGCTCCGTTTCCGGTAACGAAGACGCCTGTCACGGCGACGCCAGCGCCGCCCGCACCTGCGCCGCCGAAACCTCAGGTGAAGACCGACGTCTTCGCCGGATCATCGGCCAAGCCGACGATTCAAGCTCCGCCGGAGAAAGTACAGACCGGAGGTTTTGGCGACGTAAACGGATTCCGTGGTGAGGCACAGGAAGCGAAGTTAAACGTCCCGAAGCTTGGAGCCTTCGACCGGCCGTCAGGACCTGGTAACGGAAACGGTTATGCGGGCGCAAAAGGCAAACCGGGCGTAGTTGCCAGTGCGGGCTTTGGATCTGGAGTCGCTGTCGTGGCTACTGCGGCCGAATCTCCCGGTGGTGGAATTCATGCGGGTGGTTTTGGCGATGCTCGCGCGGCAACCGCAGGAGGTGGCGGTTCAACGAAGACCAGCGCGCCGCCCGCGATGCAGCCCGTGGAAGTTCTGGACAAGCCCCAGCCGCAATACACGCAGGAAGCGCGTGATCTCAAGATCGAGGGAGAGGTTCACCTGAAAGTCTTATTTCAGGCCGACGGTCAAGTCCAGGTCCTGCAAGTTGTTCGTGGACTCGGTCACGGTCTCGACGAAGCCGCCGCTGCCGCGGCGCGGAAAATCCGCTTCAAGCCCGCCCAGCGTGACGGCCGCCCATGCGATATGACCGCCACCGTTCACATTGTCTTTCAGCTTGCGAGTTAATCGAGGATTTCATGATTTCCATGCGTACATATTTCAAATTCACCGGATTGCTGCTGATCCTGCTGTTCGCGATCGGCGTGTCGGCCAAATCCAAGAAAGAAGACAAGCCGGAACTACTGACTCCGGAGCAACGCGAAGCGGCGGCCATCGCCGACAAGATCTTTTATCAGGAAGCGAAACTTGTGGGAGATATGCACAAGTTCACGCCGATGGTGGAGACCTACGTCCAGAACCTCAAACCTGATCCGGAACTCGCTGCCGTTCCGGTCAGCGATAGCTATTTCATGGGCCGTCTTGAACTCGACAAGCGCGGGTTGTCGAACACCAGCTACCTGAACAAAAAGGGAAACGGCTTGATGTCCCGCATCCTCGATCGTCTCACCGATTTCTATCGGATGGACTACCTGCCCCTTGGGTTCATGCAGCTACTGATGCTCAACAACAACTTTGACAAGGATCACTATGAATTGGTGTTCGAGCGCCGCGAATTCCTCGGCGATGTACGCACCTTGATTTTTAACGTCAAAGCTAAGCCGAGATTCAAAGGCCCTCACTTCATCGGGCGTATCTGGGTTGATGACCAGGAGTACCACATCGTCCGCATCAACGGCACCTATGAGCCGCAGGGCCGCGGAAGCTTCTTTTTCCACTTCGATAGCTGGCGCATGAATATGCAGCCGGGCCTCTGGCTGCCGGCTTACGTCTACACGGAGGAAACCGACACTCGCTACATGATGCTGCGCAAGCTGAGCATGAAGGGCCAGACGCGTCTTTGGGGATACGACCGCAAGCATTCCGGCCGCAGCGACGAATTGACCGACATCCAGGTGGACACGAACGAGCAGGTTACGGATAAGAGCGACAACGATCCGAATGATTATTCTCCTGTCCAAAGCCAGCACGCGTGGGAGCGCGAGGCCGAAGACAACGTGCTCGATCGCCTGGAGCGGGCCGGCATGCTGGCTCCCGAGGGCGACGTATCGAAGGTGTTACAAACGGTTGTCAATAACCTCGAAATTACCAATAAGCTGAACATCGTTCCCGAAGTTCGCTGCCGCGTGCTGTTAACCACGCCGCTCGAGACGTTTACCGTCGGACACACCATCGTTATCAGCCGGGGTCTGCTCGACGTCCTTCCGGACGAGGCCTCGCTGGCCATGGTGCTCAGTCACGAACTGGCCCACATTGCGCTCGGCCATCGTCTCGACACGCGTTATGCGTTCGCCGATCGCAGCCTGTTTCCCGACGAGAAGACGTTCCAGAAGGTTACTGTCAACCGTAGCGATTACGACGAGCAGCAGGCCGATCAGAAAGCCGTCGCGCTGCTGAAGAATTCTCCTTATGCCGACAAGCTTGCGTCCGCGGCGCTATTTCTCCGTGAATTGCTGGATCGGTCCGACGAACTCTCCGCGCTTACGACACCGCACTTTGGGAATCGCATCGTGAAGAAAGATGAGTTGGCGCGGTTCCAGGCTCTGCTGCAGTCGGCGCCGCAGCTTCAGGCGACGAACGTGCAGCAGATTGCTGCGCTGCCGCTGGGAAGCCGGATCAAAGTCGATCCGTGGGACGATCACATCGACATGAAGCCGATGCGCCCCGTGCCGTTGTACTCCGCACGCGACAAGATGCCGCTCGAAGTGACGCCGGTATTCCTGCACCTGGCGCGTTTTTCGGGCGCCGCTGACCAGAACGCCCAGGCGAACACCGCGACCGGCGGTGAAGTCGCAAATAAGCAACAGTAAGGAATCCAGGTCCGTATGAGAATGTCGAAACGTAAGCGTTACATCATCACGAGCGTATTGCTGTTTACAATCGCTCTTCTCTGTAGCTGCGGATTTGGCCTCAACCGCACCTCCAATGGAGATTCCGGAGGCGGAGGAGGAAGCACCGGAGGTGGCGGTGACAATGGCAGTGGTGGAGGCGGTGGAGGTACGGGTGGCGGTGGCGGCACCGGAGGAGGTGGCACAGGCGGCGGTGGTGGAACCGGAGGCGGCGGCGGCAATGGCGGCGGAAACACAACCGGCATGGAACAGGTGAATCACATCATCTACATGATTCAGGAGAACCGTTCCTTCGATCACTATTTCGCAAAGATCAACGAGTACCGGCAATCGCAAGGACTGGGCGCCGATGTCGATGAACTCCCTCCTGGGAAGACGAACCCGCGCGTTCCGGACTACGCACCGGTCGGCTCGTTTCACCTGAAAACCATGTGTATCGAGAACACTTCGCCCGCATGGTATTTGAGTCATCAGAATTTCAATCTGTTCAATATCACTTCAGACACGCCGACGATGGACGGTTTTGTCTGGTCCGCCGCCAGCGCGGCGTCCTTCGAAGGCGGCAAAGATACGTCCGGATCTCGTGCCATGGGCTATTACGATCAGAACGATCTGCCGTACTACTACTACATGGCGACGCAGTTTGGCGTTTCGGATCGATGGTTCTCACCCGGCCCAATGGAGACAGAGCCAAGCAAGATGTATATGGTCGGTGCAACATCTGCTGGCCATGCACACAAGCCCGACAATGCGGTAAATGTGCCGACGATATTCAGCCTCTTGGATGCGAAGGGGCTTACCTGGAAGGTCTATTACGAAAATCAACCCAGTGACGCGATCCTGAATTATTTCCAGCCGTATGCTGCACAACACGCAGACCACATTGTGCCGATCTCGGAATATTTCACCGACGTCGCCAATGGGACGCTGCCTAACGTGGCAATGATCGAACCGGGATTCGGAAGTGACGACGAGCATCCGGGAATCGGCAACCAAATTCAAGTCGGTTCCGCGAAGACCGCTGAGATCATCAATGCCCTGATGCAGAGTCCTTCCTGGAAAGACTCTGTTTTCTTCCTGATGTATGACGAAAATGGCGGAATGTACGACCACGTGCCGCCGCCAACGGATGTCCCCAGTCCTGATGGCATCAAGCCCGTGGACCTCTTCACCCAGGAACAGGACGGCTACGACGATCCGCCCGGCGACTTCACGCGTTACGGTTTCCGTGTACCGAATTTGGTAATTTCGCCGTTCAGCAAAAAGAACTACGTCGCTCATACCGTGACGGACTCAACCGGAGTCTTGAAGTTCATCGAGACGCGCTTTGGCTTG
This sequence comes from uncultured Terriglobales bacterium, assembly GCA_964460935.1. GTDB lineage: Bacteria > Acidobacteriota > Terriglobia > Terriglobales > Acidobacteriaceae > DATMXP01. Next base: position 24,332 of record CAYWSM010000173.1, read on the forward strand.
CCCAACCTCAATAAGCGGGATGCCTACGCCAGCGACATGACTGAGTTTTTCGACTGGCAAGCCATACCCTGGGCGACGCCTCCCGTTCCGCCGTCCCAGCCAGTCGATGGCGCGTGCTATGACGGGTTGCCATAGAAAATGCCGAGGAACTGCTCAGCCATGATGTCGGAGGAAAGTTGAGAGGTCGCCAGATATTCCAGTTCCTTTTCTTGATAGGCATTTTTCTGTCGACCCGCGTTGCGGTAGCTGCCGACGCGAATGAATTGCGCGAACCGCCGCTGTTCTCGAGCACGAACGGACTGCTGGATCTGCTGATGATCGCCAGGCCAGCTTCCGTTTCGTTCGACAACATGCGAGCCACTGCGTGGGTTTATGAAGTCTGTCCGAGAAGCTCCGCGGCAAACGACAACTGTCCAGCCGACCGAGCCGTATCAGCTTACGGAGGCGTACGACTGCAACTCCAGCCGGGCGATGATCTGAAAATTCGTTTGATCAACCGTCTGCCGCCCGCGCCTCCGGATGCGATCTATGCGCAAGCCGATCCTGCGATGCTGGCCGCAAATCCGACCAACCTGCATACGCATGGCATGATCGTATCGCCACATCGCGCGGACAAGCACAATCCGACCTACGGCGATTACGTGTACGTGCTCGAATATCCCAGCGGTGAACTCCCGAAGATGAAGATGTCGGGCATGGATACTGTTGCCGCTCCCATCCAGTACGACATCCATGTTCCCTCCGATCATCCTTCCGGCCTGTACTGGTTTCACCCTCATGCACATGGGTTGAGCTTGAACCAGGTAGCCCACGGACTTGGCGGCATCATCACCGTCGGCGCGGTCAGCGACTATGTGCAATTGTACGGTCAGCACGTGCGGCACTTGATTCTGAAAGACATGCAGATCCGCAAGGACGGCTCGGTCCTCTCGCAGGAAGACGCGAGGTTCTGCACCACGTTTCCGTTTCCGTCAGAGCCCGTCCGCAACGGGTTTTGCCCCGGAACATTGCAACCTACCGGCGCCGACTACCGGGGAGGAAACTGGTTCTTCAGCGTCAATGGACAGATTTTTCCGACAATCACCGTCGGTGATCACGGCGATATTTGGCGCATTACCAACGCTTCGGGGAGCGCGACCTACCTGCTGAAGTTGATCGACGACGCCACCAGGAAGCCGATTCCATTTCGAGTGGTAGCTACGGACGGCGTGAGCACGGCGATTCCGATGGGCATGCCGATTCCAGGTGCACCAGCGGCGTCCACACCAAAAGCCTGTGAAGACCAGGAGACGAGCGGCCGTGATTCGATCTGCACGACTCAGTTGCTCGTCATGCCGAGTTCCCGTGTTGAAGTATTTGTTCCATCACATTTCGGAAGCGCAAAAACCGCTACGTTAATCCAGGCGAGCTACGGAACTGGACCTGGCGGCGACAGTTGGCCAACTGTGAAACTTGCCAAGGTCGTGTTTAGCTCAACTCCAGTAACGCAGGCATCGGAACAGTCCGTTGTGCCCAAGGTAACGAGTTGGAAAGCCCCGATCGATGAGCCACATCCGGCGGTCATCAAGGCTGCGAGTGCGACTCAGGGATCCGGCGCTGACTCATGTTCGGCGCTCGCTCCCGGACATCGCCGCCGCATCTTCTTTGGAATTCCGAAGAACGCTCTTCACGGCCTCGGATATGAAGAGGTGGACGAAAAAGGAAATCCGGTGCCCGGCACCTTCCGCGATATCGTTCCCTTCGAGCACGGCAGCACGACCGTCTGTCTTCCTCTTGGTCCCGGGGGAACTCCCGTCACCGAAACGTGGGAGTTAATCAACGTTTCAAGCGAAGACCACAACTTCCACATGCATCAATCGCGTTTCCGTGTCATCAGTGATGCCGGAGGCGGCGACTCCAACTTGTATATGGACAGTATTCCGCTGCCTCACGGTAGTTGGGGATGCACTGGCACCGTCCAGCGCT
>CAYWSM010000174.1:0-7486 GCA_964460935.1 uncultured Terriglobales bacterium
TACAGAGGTTCGACAGGAATACCGGAAGTTGTTTTTAACTCCGGTGACTTCGTCGGCGAGGGCTGAGACTTCACGTGATCAGGCATGAGTACGTCTCACTTATTTTTTCTTGCGGGAGGCTCGGAAGAACGAACTTGCCGCAAAGTAAAGGAACATGAGCGCCAAGACCCCAGACAGAATAGGACGGCTTGCCCCATACTGCCCGGCTGTATAGTGCCGATACTCACGAACAGCAACGAAGGCCAGACTGGCTCCGAACACGAAGAAAAAGAACCCGGTCACCTCGTGCCAGAGCACGTGGACCACATGGCCGACAGAGCCAAGAAATGATCTGGCACCCTGGTAAGTAGCGCGAGTCCAGCGGTTTTGCCCTGTGCGTCGCCCTACAACTCTGCTAAAGGCCCTGAATTTGTCTGTCCCGGAGGGATTTGGCACCCATTCATCGTATATCTGACCGTCTTTTGCGGCCACAGTGCATAGATCACAAGCCCCTGTGCAACACGAACATCGCAGTCTGGAGTGCCTTTCGACACCGTCCAGCCACCTGATTGCATCCAATCACTGACGGCCTTGGCGGGAGTGCCTGCTGGGTCGCGAGGAATTCACGGTGAACCCTAAACTGAAGCAGCTGATGAGAGAGTTGGGCGAGGCGATCAACGAATCTTTGTCTGAATCCGAGCAGATCTCTGAAGTAATATCCAAGATCAAGAACGACGGCTACGACGTCTTCCTGGTCCTCGAAGCCACTATCGGCTTCAACAAAACGGAGGATGAAGAACCGAAGACCGTAGCAGCCGCCGGGGCAAGGCGCGAGCCCGAGTTCAAAGTTAGCTCGCAGGATATGAAATTCCTCAAATCGCTGCGTATCTCGTTGGACGATGCGGCATAAGTTCCCTTGTGAAGTAATCAACCCGGCAGATCTGCCGGGTTTTTCATTTTCACAAAAGATAACTCTTCTCACCGCGCCAGCTTCTTAACGAAGTTATCTTGAAGACCGATGCTGAAGCGCGGCCCGCTCGAAAGTGGCTGTGCTACTATCTTTCGTTCTGAAGTAGCGCGTGGGGACGCGATCCTCCAGTCGGACCGGCCCCCGATTCATCGCTAAACAAGCTTCACTTTCCGGAACCAGGATGCAGGAACCAGCATGAAAGACACCCTTGGAGTTCTTCTTGCCGGTGGCGCGGGTGAACGTTTGTATCCGCTGACGCGTGATCGCGCCAAACCGGCCGTCACCTTTGGTGGCATTTACCGCATTATCGATATCACGCTCTCCAACTGCATCAACTCCGAGCTGCGCAGCGTCTACATTCTCACCCAGTACAAAGCTTTATCGTTGAATCGCCACATACGCGAGGGATGGAACATCGTCGCCAACGCGTTGGGCGAGTTCATCGAGATACTTCCCCCGATGAAGCGTGTCAGCGATAACTGGTACCTGGGCACGGCCGACGCCGTTTACCAGAACATTTATTCCATCGGCGCGGAGCAGCCCAAGTATGTGCTCATCTTGAGCGGCGACCATATCTACAAAATGGATTACAGCCGCATGATGAAGCAGCATCAGGATTCAGGCGCCGATGTCACTCTGGGCACGATTCTCATTCCCCCGGAGGAGACCTATCAGTTCGGCGTCGTGGACATCGCGAGGGATGGCCGCATCGTCGGTTTTGAAGAGAAGCCCAAGGAGACGCAAATTCGTTCTCCGTTCAACCCGAACATGGTTTCGGGATCGATGGGCGTATACATCTTCAACACCGACGTGCTCATCCCTGTGCTGCTGAAAGACGCGGAGGATCCCAATTCGCGCCACGACTTTGGGCACAACATCCTGCCCAAGATGGTGGACGATTATAAACTCTACGCTTTCAATTTCATCGATGAGAACAAGAAGGAAGCGCTCTACTGGCGCGACGTTGGAACCCTCGACGCCTACTACGAGGCGAATATGGACCTCGTCTCCGTGTCGCCGGTTTTTAACCTCTACGACCGCGACTGGCCGATGCGCACGCACCAGCGGCAATATCCGCCCGCGAAGTTCGTGTTCAACGAAGCCGGACGCACCGGAACGGCACTGGATTCCGTCATCTCGGCCGGTTGTATCATCTCCGGCAGCGCCGTGCGCAACTCGGTGTTCTCACCCGACGTTCGTGTCAACTCGTACGCGGAAGTCGATTCCAGCATCGTGTTCAGCCACGTGAACATCGGACGGCACTGCCGCATCCGCAAGGCCATCATCGATCGTGACGTTCACATCCCTGAAGGTACAGTCATCGGCTACGACCACGAAGCCGACCGCCAGCGTTACTTCGTCACCGATAGCGGAATCACCGTCGTGACGCGCGATTACTCGCTGTTTGAAAGTCCGGTAGCGGTAGATTACTTCTCGCCGGAATAACGCCATCGATTTGCTGAAAACGCCGGCTCCGGCTGGCGTTTTCGTTTACACCGACAACTTCGCCTTGACCTGACTCACCGGCACGTCCTTCCACCGCCGCGTGAAATTTTCGACCGTCATCAGCGTGCGCTGATGCATGCGATCCACATACACCGTGCCATTCAGGTGATCGATCTCATGCTGGAGAATCCTCGCGTACCAGCCCAATGCATTGATAGTCCGGCGCTCTCCATGCTCGTCCAGGCAATCGACGCGAACACGGCGATAGCGCGGAACCATAGCTGTGTATCCGTTTACGCTCAAGCACCCTTCGAAAAACTCCACCTTCTCATCTTCTACAGGCACGAGTTCAGGATTGATGATCACGTGAAAAGGAACCGGCGTTCTCTCGCGCTCCGCAATCTGCTCTGGCGTCATCGCCTTCGAGTATTCCGGCAGGTCCTCAATGACGGCCAATTGAATGCCCATCCCAACTTGTGGCGCGGCCAGCCCAACACCGGGGGCATCGCGGAGCGTTTCATGCATGAATTCGATGAGTTGCTGGATCTCGCGTGACTTGATTTCGTCGAGAGTCAATTCCCGAGCACGCTGGCGAAGAACCTCTTCGCCGACCTGGACGAGTTTGAGGCGCATGGCAACCGAGTATAACGAACGATCCGCCAGAGGTGAGTAGTTGCTCCGAAGTAGAGGAAGAAGTATCAGGCGAACTGGTGAACGAAAACAGCCTGAGACTAAGCTGAATCGGCGTTATCGAAGCAACTTACGATTCTCAGCCATCCTCCTGCTGCCCTTGATTGTCTATCTAAAGTGAGTGGGAGGACACTATGGGAGCGATTATCGGATGGATCATCTTTGGCCTCATCGCCGGGGCGATTGCGAAACTGCTGATGCCGGGCAAGGATCCCGGTGGCTTGATCGTCACTACCCTGCTCGGAATTGCCGGCGCCTTGCTCGGTGGCTTTATCGGACGCGCCCTGTGGGGCAGTTCCGGCGTCAATAGCTGGAGTTTGGGCAGTTTTGCGCTGGCGATCGGTGGCGCAATCATCTTGCTCGCTATCTACCGCATCATCATCGGGCGCCGAAGATCTGGCACAGTGGTCACACGCGATCGGGATCGCTGGGCGGCATAGCTTGTGAATCATACGGTCCGCGGTTTTCGCGGACCGTCCCGTTCCCACATCGAGTGGGACTCAGAAGCAGTTCGTCGCCCAACAACTACCGTTACCTTGGTCGTTGCAGCATCCTGTCCCACCGCGTTTCCGTGAAGAAGTGCGTTACCATCCTTCCGGCAAACGCCAGGCGATCACCGATATCGCTCTTGAGATATTGTCCGGCAGGCGTTTTGAAGGACCAGTAGATAACCGCCGGCCTTCCCACGATATTGTCTATCGGCACGAATCCGAAATAGCGGCTATCGCGGCTCACATCGCGGTTGTCGCCCATCGCGAAGAACATCCCCGGCGGTACCACAATTTCGCCATTCTGAATGTATTGATCGATCGAGAATTGCCACTCTACCCAGATGTCATGCCTCGGCGGAGGAGCGAGGCTGGGAAACTCGTCCCGATATGGATCGTAGTTCCCCACGCTGTGAATCACGTAGGATTCCTGAAGCTTCTCGCCATTTCGATAAACCTCGCCGTCCTTGAGATGGATTCTGTCTCCCGGTAATCCGATCACTCGCTTCACGAGGTGCAGGTCCGGATTATCCGGCGCATAGAACACGACGATGTCGCCGCGATGCAGCGAGTCATACGGAATCAGCGGCATCCACTTCGTCTTGGGCGCAAGCGTCACCCGATCGACGAACAAGTGATCGCCAATCAGGAGAGTATTCTCCATCGACGAAGATGGGATCTCGAAAGCCTGCAATCCCAGCGTAATGATGAAAAGTCCGATCACGAGCACCGACGCTGTCGAGGCGATGAACTCCATCGGAGTTTCTTTCTTCTTTTCCCGGCGGTTCGTCTTCTTAGTGTCCGTTACCGCCGTTGCAGCAGGCGTGGTGTTGCGGTCGTTTTCCGATCTTTGTTTTCGCGCCATATTGTTTGCCGAAATTGCCCCAAGTTTAGCATTCCGCATTCTCGTCTAACGCAACTGAGTTGCCGCTTGTACAACTTGCTCCCGCTCTCTCGAATCGTAAATTGAAACTCCATTCACGAGGGCACGCTCAATGAAAGCTCCGTTCCTGATTGGCCGCGCAATACTCGGCGGATTCTTCGTTTACAACGGGATCAACCACTTCCGGCAGGCTGAAGGCATGGCTCAATACGCCCAAGCCAAGAAGATTCCCGCACCGAAGGCAGGCGTAATCGCCACTGGTGTCGCCATGCTGGTCGGAGGCGCAAGTCTCATCACAGGAATCAAGCCAAAGTGGGGAGCGGCGGCGGTCATCGGATTCCTGGGCGCAGCCTCGCCAACCATGCACGATTTCTGGAATGCCGAAGATCCGCAACAGAAACAGAATGACATGATCAACTTTTCCAAGAACCTGGCCTTGGCAGGTGCGGCGTTAGCTCTCGCAGGCGTGGACGAACCGTGGGAGGCCAGCGTTCCCGTACTTCAACCCAACCGCATTGAACAGACCCGCAAGTTTGGCCGCCGTGCGAAGAAGTTCGGCGAGTGGTTGGCAGCCTAGCGCTGGCCCTTGTAATCCACGAACAGTTCCGGAAATTGCTGCTTTAACGCGGCAATTTTCGGACGGTCGCAAACCTGGATGTATGGATTGTCGGGATTCTTTAACGCATAGTCCTGGTGGTAGTCCTCGGCGCGATAGAACCCTTTCAGCGGCGTCACCTCGGTGACGATTGTCGATGGAAATACCTTGGCTACATTGAGCTGCGTGATATAAGCCTCGGCAACACGTTTCTGCTCGTCGTTAACGTAGAAGATAGCTGAGCGGTAAGAAGGCCCGACGTCATTGCCCTGCCGATTCTTCTGTGTCGGATCATGCGCCACGGCGAAAAAGATTCGCAGCAGTTGTCCGTAGGTGATCTTCGACGGATCGTAAACCACTTCCACCGATTCGGCGTGACCGGTAGTCTCTGTCGTGACTTGGTCATACGTGGCGGTTTCGCGCGTTCCTCCCGCGTATCCCGCCGTCGTTTTCAGAACTCCTTTGACGCGTTCAAAGACAGCCTGTGTTCCCCAGAAGCACCCGCCGGCAAAAACAGCCTTTTGCTCTCCAGCCTTCGACGCCAACTGAACGTCATTCGCGGCAGGCGGCACTTTGGGTACAGCGGCACGGGCACTGCAAGCGAGAATTGCAACACTCAGAGCGGAAGTCAAAATCAGTCCAACAAAGCGAGTGGACATAAACAGGCTCCTGTTGTTCGATAGGACGCGAATCGGACGCAATAGATAGTACCCACCGGCTCTCCGTAATCCTCGCTCAAATTCGTCCGCATGGCCAAATACCGAACGCAAACAAACCACTTTCCTCGACATTGGCCCGAAACGGGCCACAATCATCGAAATTCGCCTTCCGAGTCACTATTTTCGACCGCCTTCGCTGATACAATCCCTTCCGTTTCAGTAATTTGAACTTTCGTCCCAGCGATTTCGTAGAACCCTGCGGTGGCTACCGCGGTTCTAGAGCATCTGGGGGATATCCCAAGGGGGCTTCGGGTGGACGACACCCAGGTACAAGTGGCCTTAGTGCGCCGGTGTATCGCCGGGGACGCCGAAGCTTGGGAAGAAATCGTCCGCGCCCATAGCCGCCGTATCTATAACATTTGCTATAGGTTTACGGGATCAGCGGATAACGCTGACGACCTCGCCCAAGAGGTTTTCATCAAGATTTACCGCACTCTCAGCAGTTTCGATCCCGGAAAAGGCGCCTTTACCACCTGGATCACCACCATGACCCGTAACCTGTTGGTGGACAACTTCCGAAAATCCAAACAGGACCGGGCCACCGATTCGCTGGATGCCCGGCTCGGCGAGGAAGAAGATTCCGCCACCCTGGGCGACAGAATTCCCGATACGGCACCCTCCGCGGAAGACCGGATTCATCGCCGGGAGACCCGGGAAATGGTCCAAAAGGCCATCCAGAAGCTCAGTCCGGAGTTACGGGAAGCGGTTATATTGCGGGACTTGCAGGACATGGATTACAAGGAAATTGCCCAGGCCCTGAAAGTCCCGGAAGGCACTGTAAAGTCAAGAATTAATCGGGGTCGTATGGAACTTGCGAAGGTCCTCCAACGTACTTATAGGCAGGTGACGTAATGGCAGGTGAACTCCAACACGGAATGCAGTGCACAGAGTTCGATGCTCTCCTGACCGACGCCTTGGACGGTGTGCTCGGCGGTCCGAATCTGGTCCGCTTCAACCTGCACAAGTCCGGGTGTCCGGCCTGCGCTGCGATGTTTGCAGAGGCGCAAGAGGGCATGAACTTCCTGAAGGCATTGCCCGAGCTGGATCCGCCGGCGGGTTTTGCCGAGCGGGTACTGCTGGCGACATCCGGATTCCAGGCGAAGGCCAAAGCCGAAACTCCACGCTCCTGGGCGGAACGCATGCGCGAATTCGTCGCGCCGAAATTCCATGCCACGTGGACGACGGTCATGCAGCCGCGGTTCGCGATGTCGTTCGGGATGGCGTTCTTCTCGATCAGCCTGGTGCTGAACGTAATCGGCGTAAAGGTCACGAACATCAAGGCCGCCGATCTGCGTCCCAGCGCCATTGTTCGCAACTATTACGAAACCACTGGGCGCTTGGTGAAGTACTACGAAAACATCCGCTTCGTGTACGAAATGGAAACCCGCGTTCGCGCGGTCATGAAGGCCACCACCAACTCCCAGGAAAAACAGACTGATCAAAACAAGGATCGGAAGAAAACGAAGCAGGACAACGAGCCAGAGCAGCAAAATTACCGGAACTACAGCTTCGACGATTCGCGAAACGTGCTAGCGAAGTGTCACGAATGCGATTTGGCTGACTACTGGTGGGTGTCCTCGAGGAGCGAATTATGAACTGCACGGTTCATCCAGAAACGCCGGCAACTGCATATTGCCGGACCTGCGGCAAGGCAATGTGTGCGCAATGTCAGCGCACCGTTCATGGAGTTATTTACTGCGAGGACTGCCTCGCCAG
>CAYWSM010000175.1:0-3348 GCA_964460935.1 uncultured Terriglobales bacterium
AAGTCGCTGGCGGAAATCCCCGGCGTGAGCTATCGGCGGAATGGCAGCATCGTCCACAATCCGGTTGGACCGGAGATTACGGACCTCGATGCCCTGCCTGACGTAACCGATATCTATCATCGCGACCTCGACATCCGGCGCTACAACGTGCCGTTCCTGCTGCACCCGTTTGTGGCACTTTACACGACGCGCGGATGCCCGGCGCAATGCACCTTCTGCCTGTGGCCGCAGACGCTGAGCGGTCATCCGTGGCGTAAGCGTTCGACCGACGCGGTAGTCCGCGAGATGGCGAAGGCGAAGGAATACTGGCCGTGGGTGAAGGAATACTTCTTCGACGACGACACCTTCAACATCCAGAAAGCGCGCACGATCGAGCTAAGCGAAAAGCTGAAGCCGCTGAAGCTAACATGGTCGTGCACCTCACGCGTTACAACCGATTACGACACGTTGAAGGCGATGCGCGACGCCGGTTGCCGTCTGCTGATTGTTGGCTATGAATCGGGCGATCCGCAGATTCTGAAGAACATCAAGAAGGGTGCGACGGTGGAGCGTGCCCGCCAGTTCACGAAGGACTGCAAGAAGCTGGGATTGGTGATCCACGGCGACTTCATCCTGGGATTGCCGGGTGAGTCGCGCGAGTCGATCCGGCGCACTGTGGATTTCGCGAAGGAACTCGACGTCGAAACGATTCAGGTTTCGGTGGCTCACGCGTATCCGGGGACGGAGTTGTACGATTTCGCAATCAAGAACGGCTTCATCGTTCCGGGGACGGCGATGGTGGACAAGGCTGGACACCAGATCGCGCATATCAAGTATCCGAATATCGATCCGGAAGAAATTCTTGAAGCTGTCCATGGCTTCTATGACGAGTACTATTTCCGGCCCAAAGCAGTATTCCGCATTCTGAAGAAAGCTGCATTCAACGGCGAAGAGCGCCGGCGGCTCTACAAGGAAGCGAAATCATTCCTCACGCTGCGCGCGGCTCGCAAAAAGTATGTAAAGGAAAAGCGGGCACAGGCTCCCAAGGCGGAAACGAAGGAAGAATCGCCCCTCACTGTATTGAACGCATAGCGGTCGCGTCGTGAGACATGAGCTACTCGTCTGACGACCCCACTGCTGGACCGACTTAATGTCATTTCGCAAGATTGCTACTCTGGCTGGTGTCGTGATCTTCGGATCACTGGGAGATGTTTGCCTGAAGCACGGTATGGCGGCGTTTCCCAATATCACGCTGGCCAACTGGACGGTTCTGTTTCATGCCATCTTCAGCCCGAAAGTAGCGCTGGGCATCGGCCTGCTGATTGCGTTCTTCGCCTGTTATCTGTCTTCCCTGTCGTTTGCCGATCTGACGTACGTGCTTCCAGCGACATCCGTTGGATACATCGGAATGGCGCTGCTGGCGCGGTTTATTCTGCACGAGCAGGTCAGCCCGTTGCGCTGGGCCGGAATCGTGCTGATCGCCGTTGGGGTGGGATTCGTGGCGCGTGGACCATCGCTGACCGAGCCGTCTCCGGCGGCGAATTTCCCACCGATACATGGTCCATCTGTCGGCCAGGGTAAAGCATGAAGCACTTTTACACATGGGTGAGCATTCTGTGCGTAGTGGCTTCGTCCACGGCCGGCGATGTGCTGATCTCACATGCGATGAAGCGCGTTGGCGATGTTGCACACGTCTTCCGCGATCACGGAGTTCTTGCGGTGTTGCGGCGGATGATAATGAATGGCGTCTTGTGGCTCGGTGTCTTCTTCATGGCTCTCGCATTCTTCAGCCTGATGTTCGCCCTGTCGTGGGCTGATGTCAGCCTTGTCGCGCCGGCTGCCGCTTCCCTTACCTTCCTATCGAATGCTGTGGCTGCGAAGTTTTTTCTTCACGAAAAAGTGGATGCCCGAAGATGGATGGCCGCGCTGTGCGTGGCGTGCGGCGTGGTGCTGATCGCAGCGTAGTTACTTCCCGCCTAAGAATTTCATCAGTCCGGTTGCGGGCAGATCGGGAACGAGGAATCTCTTTCCTGCAACGGCTTCCGCGGCGAGGTAACCGCTGCGGACGGCGCCTTCCATGGTGGCAGGCCAGTTAGTCTGAGTCCAGTCACCGGCAAGGAAAACCCTCGGCCATGGCGAGGTTTGCGATGGGCGATACTTGTCCACACCAGGTTTGGGGGAATACGTGGCGTGGACTTCCTTGATGACGGTGGCTTTCGTCAGCTTTGCGCGGTTCACGATGGGAAAGAAGTCGGCGAGTTCGCGGACGGCGAGATCGATGATCTCCTGGCGGCCGAGTTCGACCAGCGACTTTGATGAGCTGACGACCAGCTCGATGTAGCTGCCGTCGCCGGTGCGGTTCAGCAGTTTGGATTTGTGGAAAATCCACTGGATAGTGCGGTCGAGAAGGACGGCGTGTTCGAGGTCGGTGATCTGGCGATCGAACCAAAGGTGAATGCCCGTGATCGGCGAGCTCTCGAACTGCGCGAGTTGGTTGCGAAGTGGGCGAGTTGTTTCGTCGCTCGGGAGCAGGTTGCCGATAACGTTGAACGGCGCAGCAAGAATTGCAAACTCCGCTGAGACTTCTCTTCCGCCGACGCAGAGCGTTACACCGTGGTTGCCGGACTTGAAGGTCTCTATCGACGCGCGCAGGTTCACTTCCCCACCGCGCTGGCGGATATAATCGCCGGCGGCACTGTAGAGGTCGCTCAAAGGAATGGCGGGAATACCCATGCGACCAGCTTCCGCTGATTTCAGAAACGACTCGCGAAAGACCTGAGCGGCATAGCGTGTAGAACAGCGATCGAGGTCCTCATTCAGCGCACTTACCAGAACAGGAGCCCAGAAACGCTGAATCGAACGCTCCGTCTGGCCTTGGGTGCGGAGCCATTCGAGGAACGAACGACCATCATCTCCGATCTCCTTCCGCATCTTGAGCATGGCTTGCGCTACGCCGATCTTGTCGCGGAGATCGAGCGCCTTCGAAGCGAGGAACGATGGCAACGTATGTAACGGGGCCGGTAACGAAGTGATCTCTATGCTGGAGCCGCGGCCACCGGGTTCCAGAAAGTGCAGGCGGTCGAACCAGCGGACCTTGTCTTCCACCCCGCTGCGGCGATAAAGATCGATGAGATTGGTACAGCAGCCGAGCAACACGTGCTGGCAGTTATCGACAACTTCGCCGGTGGCAGGATGTTGGTAGGAAGATGCACGACCGCCGAGGTAAGGACGGCGTTCGTAGAGCCGGACGCGGTAACCGTCGTCAGCCAATGCGCAGCCTGCGGCGAGTCCGGCCAAACCTCCGCCTACGATTGCAACTGTTGCTTTGGAAGGAGCGACGGGCATCAGACTAGGCGGCGGCCGAAGCCT
>CAYWSM010000176.1:0-4387 GCA_964460935.1 uncultured Terriglobales bacterium
TCACTGCCAAAATCGCGAAATTTGTATTTTCCTTGGAACGAATGAGTTAGACCGGATTTGTGACGTAGAGGGCCTTGACAATTTTTCTGTTCAGCGATGTTAGCTGATGCTGTGCCAGCCATTGCGTCCGAGCGATTTCGAGAATCTATTGGCCGCAGGGAGCCGGCTGCCCACACATTACCTGCATCGTGTCCGACGGCTGTCCAGTGGTGTAGCATTCTATCGGTGGTGACAAGGGATCAAAAGTCGATGTTGGTCCGTGGAACGGCAGCATGGCGCCGCCTATATGCCAGTGCACGACCTTTAACGCGGCTACAATTTGGTGCAATTCTCGTCTTACTCATTACAGTAGGAGGATCGGTTCTTGTATTGCTGTCTATGTTCGCTCGTTATCTTTTGGACGGAATGGAAGATTTCCCCCGACGGTTATTAAATGTTACGTTATCGTTCTCGATTGTGCTGGCACCTTTAGGACTATTCCTTTACATGCTATCTAGGGCTCTGAAGAGAAGGCAGCGATCACTTACCGAAGATGACGCCCGAAGGTAAAGTAGAAGAGTCAGTCATTTGTAGAATCACCGCATTAATTCAAAGCGTGGCTCCTACCCATCCTATCGAAAGATGGTTTTAGGCTATGCCATAAAGGCAAGTGTCTTCCTTCTCCATGCGCAAGAGATTGCATCAGCATTCACCAGTATTTGCCGAAACCAGCGAGAGAACAGATCCGTTTCGTTTGAAATGTTCGGCCAGAAGCCAGTTTTTATCGTCCCCTAACATTAGGGGATGTGTTCCTGTTTGGTGACCGGTTTGCTAAACAGACCACTAGGCCCTATTTTCCAAACAATATGCATGCTAAAGGACGGGACTATGAAACGCCTTTTGATTTTGTTGGCGATTTGTTTGACTGCGGCCTTCGCTCAGGCGGGAATCGTCTGGGATTACTCACCCAATGCTAGCGACGGCGCCGGCTATTGGCAGAACCAGACTGCCGGGCAGAACTTTGCCGACAACTTTACGCTGGCCCAAGACACAGATATAACCGGCTTTAACCTGTTCACGGGTAATTTCCCGCCGGGAGGGACCTACAACGTCCACCTCTATGCGGATAGCGGCGGTATTCCCGGCACCCTGCTGGCATCGATCGATGTCGCAGCGTCAAGCTTCTCCTTCTGGGGAACGTCGAACGGCTCGGATGTGTACGAAGTAATGCTGGAATTTGCTCCCATCCATGTTTTGGGAGGGCAGCAATACTGGATCGGAGCGTCGGGTAATGGATTCGAGGCGGCGCAACTGAGCCTGCTCGGACCAGGGGACCCCGGTGACGGCCAGATGGCTCAGTTCAGCGGAACCTCGTATCAGTTTATGACCGCCGTTGGTGATCAGGCCTACCAACTGGTGGCAAGCACGGCCACACCGGAGCCGGGCAGCATGATACTGCTGGGCACGGGAATGCTCGGAATCATGGGTGCTTTCCGGCGGAAACTTAACCGCTAACATCTCCACTGGTTCATACGGCAAGCCGCTCTTCGGGGCGGCTTGTTTTTTCATCTCGCAACACAATCAATGAAAAACTTCGGGACACTCCATCGCCTCCTGACAGAATGTTGTCAGGAGGGCTTTTCTATTCTCTGCTTCGTTGCGAATTGTCGCACGAGGAGATGAAGAGATGACAACGGCTACGGAAGTAAAAAACAACATCCGGTGGTTCGAGATTCCCAGCGCGGACTTCGATCGCGCGGTGTCGTTTTACGAGACGATCTTCGGACTGAAACTGGACAAGATGGAATTCATGGGAACGCCGACGGCGGTGTTTGCCTATGAGAAGCCCGCAGTTTCCGGATGCTTGCTGAAGGAAAAGGGACTGCAGCCGGGACAGGCGGGATCGGTCGTGTATCTGAACGCCGATGGCATCTTCGACCAGGTGCTGGAGCGCGTGCCGAGGGCGGGCGGAAAGGTTCTGGCGGTGATCGATTTGCCGCCGGGTATGGGACGGGCCGCCCGTATAATCGACAGCGAAGGCAATCAAGTCGGATTGCATACCTACTGACAACATGCGACGCGCCGATCGGCTCTTCCGAATCGTTCAATTCCTGCGCGTAGGGCGCATGACAACGGCGCGCAAACTTGCCGAGAAGTTGCAGGTCTCGGAACGCACGATTTACCGCGATGTGCGCGACCTGCAACTCTCGGGAATGCCGATCGAAGGCGAAGCCGGGATTGGCTACCTGCTACGGCAGGACTTCGACATTCCTCCACTGATGTTTACCCGAGCGGAAATCGAGGCGCTTGTGCTGGGCGCGCGGATGGTGAGCGCCTGGGGCGGAGCAGCGCAGGGCGACGCTGCCACGGAAGCGTTACACAAGATCGAGGCGGTGCTGCCGCCGGACCTGCGGGAGAAGGTCGATCAGACGCTGCTGTATGCGCCGAATTTCCGGGTGAATCTGGAATTGAAGCGCAAGGTGGATGTGCTGAACGGAGCGGCGTCAGAACGGAAGTTCATTGAATTCCATTACACGCGCGAAGACGGCGAAGAGAGCCGGCGTACCGTGCGTCCACTTGGGCTGTATTTCTGGGGCGGCGTGTGGACGCTGGCAAGCTGGTGCGAGATGCGAAACGACTTCCGCAATTTCCGGGTGGATCGGATCGGAGACCTGATGGTAAGCGAGGAACAGTTTGCCGAAGATCCGAAGCGATCGCTGAAGGCTTTTATCGAGAAGATGAGGTCGCGGGAGAAGTCGGGCTAAACGCAAGAAAGCCGGTCGGCGACCGGCTTCAGACTGATGACAAGTCCCCAATCCAAACTCAGCGCCTAAAGGCGCATTGATTTAACGGTTTTCTGGCATCTCTGAAGCGATGCCCTGTTACAAAACTGGGTAAATCAGCAATCTGAAGCCGGTAGGGCGACCGGCTTTCACTCATCAGGAAATACTCCCATTGCCTTCAGTGCATCATCGGCACGGAAGGTGTGTCATCGCGCTTCTTGTTGAGGTTGTTCACCATCGCAGGCGGCTCTTTACCTGTCTTGCCGTTGACCAGCCAGTCGAGGCGTTCTCGCAGTTCCGATTTGCTGATCTCGCCCAGAATGCGGGCGACCACATGGCCATCAGCGTCAAGAAACAAGGTCGCGGGAACCGCATCACCGAGGCCGAGTTTCTGCATGGCATCCGTGTTGCCGAGGAGGATGGGGAACGACATCTTTTCTTTGTCGGCAAAAGCGGGAATCTTGTTTTGCGTGGTGTTGTCGTCGAGGGAAACGGCGACAACCTGCACGCGATCGCCGTAGCGCTTGAGGGCGTCGGCGAAGAGAGGCATTTCATGCTTGCAGGGGCCGCACCACGTCGCCCAGAAGTTCACGACTGTAACTTTGCCGTGATACCCGGCGAGACTGTGCGGTTTGCCCTGTAAGTCGGGAAGGGAAAGATCGGGCTGATCCCCGGCCGGCGTTTCGGCGAACGCGGCCACGGGGATCAGGAGAGCAAGGAACAGTACGTAACGAATCATCTTCATATCATCAGAAGTGCCGTGAATAGCCGAACAACAGCATGTAATCGGCAAAGGCCGCGTCGCCGGCAGAGCCAAGGTACTGATCCGGTACGCTGCGCTTGCGATTGCGTTGGACGGCAACCGGCAGGTTAAAGGTCCAGATATTCTTGTTGCGTTCGTACTGGAATCCCGGCTCAACCGAGAGCGCGTAACCGGGACGACGGAATCCGAGACTGCCGCCAATCAGGTCCTTTACCTTTACACCCTCGTAACGGAGCCCACCTTTAACGGCAAGACCGCGAATCTTCGGGAATGGATGCGCGATGCCGCCGTCAACCAGGTACTGATCGGGAATCGACATAACCGCCGTCAGTGGATTCGGCGGCCGATTCACGCCAGCAAGAGATGCGTTCGGAGTGCCGTTCACCTCTTGCGGCGTGAGAACATACGATCCGGAGACGAAGAGAACCGACCGCTTCACGCGTTGGTAGGCTTGTGTGCCGAGGGAGATACCGTATCCGCCGGCGCCGGGTTGGATGGATTGATCCACGAAGACACGCTGCGGTCCATTGACGGTCTCCACGGTGTCGGTGGCACTGCTGTTTCCGGTGGGGAAGACAGCGCCGAATGAGATGGCGATGTTATGGCCTTTTTCTGCCGGCGGGCGCAGCAGCCAGAACTGCGCGGACACGCCTACATCGCCGATACCGTTGGAATTGGAAACCTGGTCTGGCGCGCCTGGAATGTGCAACAGCGTCTGGAAGAGTTGGTGGTCGTAAATACGTGTAGAGTTCAGGATCGGAACGCTGACGGTCATGCTCCAGCGCGGGCTGAAGTTGTAGGTCAGGGCAACGTCGAAGAGGTTGATCGAGTTGACGACCTCGGTGCCCTGCTGCTCGCGCTG
>CAYWSM010000177.1:0-17800 GCA_964460935.1 uncultured Terriglobales bacterium
GCCAATGGCCAGGAAGAGGATAAGGATATTCGGGAGAAAGGTGATGACTCCGCCGACGCCTGCGATGACACCATCAACCAACAGGGAACGAAGCGGACTCTGCGATCCTTCAGCCCACAAGCTTGATACCACCTCACCCAGCTTCGAAGTACCCTTGTCGATCCAATCTGACGGCACTCCTCCAATATTGAAAGTCGCCCAGAAGACCAGAAACATCGCTACGAGAAAAATGGGAAGTCCCCACAACCTGTGTGTCAGGACGCCATCGAGCTTATCGGAAAGGGAGCGGGCACTCGATCCGTTCGACGTAATGACCGTTGCACAAACCCGAGCGAGAAAATCGTAACGTTCCTGTGCTACGACAGTTTCCATCGGCTCACCACGGTGGCCCGACATTTCCTGCGATAATCGTTCGGCAATTTGCGCTGCCGGTGTTTCTCGCCATTCCTCGATAGCGGTCTCGTCGTTTTCCAGCAGCTTGATCGCATTCCAACGAGATGCTCCACGCACAGGCTTGCTGCTGCTGCAAATCGCGGATTCCACATGCTGTATAGCGGCTTCGAACTCAGGGGAATAGCGGGGGACTTGCCCTTCTTTCCGGCCAGCCTGCGCGATGGCGGTTCGCAGCAGGTCATTCATGCCTTGGCGCTTGTGCCCGACGGTCGCAACGGCGGGAACGCCCAAAATTCCGGTCAGCTTCTTCAGATCGATGCGGTCGCCTTTGCCCTCGACGGTGTCCATCATGTTGCAGGCGAGCACCAGGGGAACGCCCAGTTCCAAAAGCTGCAAAGCCAGATAAAGATTGCGTTCAAGATTCGAGGCGTCGAGGACAGCAATCACCACGTCGGGCTGCTCTTCCACCAGGAAGCACCGGGCAACAATTTCCTCCGGAGAGTACGCGGTGAGGCTATAGGTGCCGGGCAGGTCCACGACTTCAATTTCCCGTCCCTGGAAATGACAGGAGCCGGATTTTTTCTCGACCGTCACGCCCGGATAGTTGCCGACGTGCTGGCGCGCTCCGGTGAGATTGTTGAAGATGGTGGTCTTTCCAGAGTTCGGGTTACCGGCCAGGGCGATAACGAGTTTTTCAGCTTTCTTCACCGGGCTACTCCGTTTTTGACTTGAAATTGAAATTCATTTTCAATTCCAGAAAAGGATAGCCTAGGCTTTTCGAGCGAACTGTGATGTGCATCACTCTTCGAGGTGATAACGGGGTAACGCGAATCCGCGGCTAGCTATTTATGTGAGTGAAAGTTCGCAGTAGCTTGCGCGGCAGCGTTCATTTCGTCCGATCGATTGGCCAGTTGTTTCTCTCGGAGATCGTAGAG
Organism: uncultured Terriglobales bacterium; assembly: GCA_964460935.1. Lineage (GTDB taxonomy): Bacteria > Acidobacteriota > Terriglobia > Terriglobales > Acidobacteriaceae > DATMXP01. Next base: position 1,329 of record CAYWSM010000177.1, read on the forward strand.
ATTGCCTTAAGAGATACCAGACTGTCAGCCTCCGGATGGCACACAGCCCCGGCTGACCTGGATGGTGACAACATCCCGACCGCTGCTTCTTGATTACTGACTTGCGTTCCATGACCCTCGTAACCTATCCGAACGTTTAGTGCAGGTTGCAGAATGAGTACATGCAACTGCGGTGTCTGCTCGTTGGACTAGACGATGGGATCGTACGGCCGGTTCGTACTGCGCTGAACACAATGGCCATCCGTTGTGAGTATGTGACGTATATGGGTGCGTCCGAGCGCGTGCAAAAGGGTCGCTATGAAGCCATTGTCCTGATGTACGACGGCAGCCAGAGCGCATCGGATTTGGTCCAGAAAATCCGTAGCGGAGTCTCGAACCGCGATTCGGTGATTTTCCTTCTGAGCACGCCCTCGGCGAACGCTACGTCGTTCCGGGTGCGGGCGAATTTCTTCATCAGTCCGCCGATTACCGAACAGACTGTAATCACGACTTTCAAGGCGGCGTACGGATTACTGGTACGTTCACGCTCGCGCTGGCACCGCGAGCCCGTCAGTGGCTCCGCCTATCTCAATCTGGGTCTGGTGAAGAACGTTCCGGCAACCATTTTGAACCTCAGCCAGGGCGGCATCTCGCTCAGTTGCGGCCAGGTATTGCGTCCGCAGCAGATGCTGCTGATCCGTTTCGGACTTCCGGGCACCGCCGAGCTGTTATGCGTTTCCGGCGTCGTGATCTGGACCCGCGCCGACGGATCGGCGGGCATACGCTTCGCCGAGGTATCACCCGCCACACAAAAGGTCCTGCGCGACTGGGTCGAAGAAAGGCTCGAACTCGCGAAGGTCTATGCCAATTTCCGCGAAAAGACGGCTCTTTCCGTCACAACGGCGGACGTCGTATAGCGAAAGTGTCTGTCCGAACGGGTCCTGCTCTAGGGCCTTAAGAGGCGAATCGTAAGAGGTTCTACTTAACGCTTTCGCGAACACCCTAGCCTACACTCCTTCCACTCCCCCCAAAAGATTAAATGCGACTGCTTAATCCCTGCCTCGCTGGAGGAATGATGTTGAAGTCTGTCTTGGCTGCCTTGCTGGTTGTGATTGGCACGGGTTCGCCTGTATTTGCCGGAACCACAATTACACCCACCACCACCCTGACCGCCGAGACCTCCAATAACACCAGCGCGTCGGATTCTTATAACGCGACCAGCAATGGCAATGCACGCCCCGGCAACGTCAGCCAGGTCAGCATTCGCAAACTGCTTTATGCGGGCGCCACCGCAAAGGTTTACGCGCATTTCATGGGATGGTTTGGCACGAACAATCACATGAACGTCGGGTATGACTCGGCTACGCTCCCGCAAGTGCATAAGCAGATCACCGACATGATGAACCGCGGTATCGATGGCGTGATCATCGACTGGTACGGCATCAGTAATACCCACATTGATCAAGCTTCGTTGTATGTCAAACAGGACGCTGAAACGCGTGGCGCAAAGTTTACGTTTGCCATTATGGAAGATCAGGGTGCGGTAAAGTCATGCGCTTACCAGGACGGTTGCGATGTAACTCAGAAACTCATCGACGACTTTAATTACATCGTTGCGACATATGGAGCATCCCCGGAGTACATGCGAGTGGATGGGCGTCCCCTGATCCTCACGTTCGACGTGGAGAATCTGCCGAATATCGATTGGTACAAGGTGATGGCTTCGGTGAAGGGCAATCCGAAAATCGTCCTCCGCAATGACCAGGGATTCCGTTTCTGGTACACCTCCGGCAGCTACTCCTGGGTCAGCATCAACAAACAGAATCCGGACGACTGGGCACAGCAGTATTTGGGTGATTTTTATCTGACCAGCCGGACGTATCCCACGCAGATGGTTTACAGCGGAGCGTGGAAGGGCTTCAACGACTCGCTCGCGGCGTGGGGCCAGAATCGGATCATGAACCAGAACTGCGGCCAAGTCTGGCTGTCGACCTTCAACGAGATGAACCAATACTTCTCCACCCACGCGGAGGTGAGCGGAGCTCAACTCGTAACGTGGAACGACTACGAGGAAGGTACAGAGATCGAAACAGGCATCGATAATTGCGTCAGCGTTTCAGGATCGGTAGTTGCGTCAACGCTGTATTGGTCGATCAGCGGCGGACAAGAGAACACTATCGATCACTACACGGTATTCATCTCGCTCGACGGCGAGAACCTGATGAAAGTCGCCGATGTTCCGGCCGGTACGCACCAACTGGATCTCAGCTCCTATGGCTTTGATCCTGACAACTACACGATCTACGTGAAAGCCGTGGGACAGCCCGCGATGTTGAATAAGATGTCGGAGGGCATACCGTTCTCGGTCGTCAATGTGCCGTTCACGATCACGGCGATCACTCCGCAGGATGGGCAGACCGTAGGCCAACGGGTGCATTTCGTGGCGCAGACCCAATCGCAGTCGAAGGTCACCGCCATGAAGATTTATGTCGATAACGTTGCTAAATACTCGGTGAATGGCGATTCGATTGACACCGTGCTGCCGCTCGCAATCGGCAACCGCTATGTCGTCTTGCAAGGCTGGAATACTGACGGCGAAATCGCTAAAACACCACTGCACCTGAAAGTCGTAAATCAGCCGCCGGTCGTATCTCTCTCGTTGAGTGCATCTCATGGCTTCGTGCCGATGGTAGTGACCGCCGCCGCTTCTGGCACTGATCCGGACGGCACCATCGCAGCATATTCCATCGACTTCGGCGACGGTACAATTGTGAATACCAGCACCGCCGTTCATACCTACAGCAAGTTAGGCCAGTACACCATCACCGCCACTGTCACCGACAATGACGGGGCGCAAGGTACTGCCAAGGCGCAGGTGAGTGTTGTCGGATTCAAAACTTCTCCCACCCGACACCTGCGTGCATCCGCCATCAAAGCGCCAACCCAGAACGAAATGGCGCCAACTGCCATCGCTAGCACGTCCACCGTTCAGACGAATTCAAGGAGTGAACTTACCGCAGCTCCAGTTACAGTCCTTACGGACGTTGCTCCACTGCCGCTGTTTTTGAATTACGTCTTTCCTGATAACACTGCTGAAGACGAACAAACTGACGAGCCAGACCCGAACTCGTCAGTGAAGTGAATTTGTCTAACTGCCGTTATCACATGAAGATGTGAAGCTCGTCACAGCAACCGGTGAAGCTGAGAGTGGATAGTCTCAACTTCCCGGAGGCAAACGCGTGAATTTTCCCATCTGGCGCCTGGGCTTTCCTGGCGGGCTGTTGATCGCCGTCGTCGCGATCCTGCATGTATTTGTGTCGCATTTCGCAGTGGGCGGAGGAGCGTTCCTTGTCCTCACAGAACAAAAGGCGTATCGCGAAAGCAACGACACGCTGCTCGCCTACGTTAGGCGATATTCCAAGTTCTTCGCCCTGCTAACAGTTGTATTCGGAGCCGTAACCGGAGTTGGCATCTGGTTCGCGATCGGCCTTGTTAGCCCAGAGGCGACGTCGGCGCTCATTCACAGCTTCGTTTGGGGATGGGCCATCGAGTGGGTCTTCTTCTTTGTGGAGATTACAGCCGCTCTCATTTACGCCTATTACTGGGACGAACTCGACCGCTCTACGCACCTGGCCATCGGATGGATTTACTTTGTCGCGGCGTGGGCCAGCCTCGCCATCATCAATGGCATTATCACCTTCATGCTGACGCCCGGACGTTGGCTGCAGACCCACAACTTCTGGGACGGTATCTTCAACCCAACCTATTTTCCGTCATTAGCGGTGCGCACGCTGTTTGCGATTGCATTGGCAGGCATGTGGGGACTCGCCACGGTGGAAAAGACACCCGGTCCGTCACGCGAAAAGATGTTGCGTTGGGCCGGAGGATGGCTGGTGATAGGTCTCGCCATCATGCCCTTTGCCGGTTGGTGGTATTTCGGAAAGTTCCCGGCATTTGCGCGCGACTACTTTGCCGGACTGGTTCCCGCCGCCACACATAGTTTCCGGCTCGGAGCTATATGTGCGGCGATCGCTGTCTTGCTGGCCATCGTGTTTGCGATCGCGATTCCCAAATGGATGAACCGCGTAGTACTCGCGGTAATCATAGTTGCATGCTTCGTGACGCTCGGCTCTGGCGAATACGTGCGCGAGTTAGTCCGTAAGCCGTACGCGATTAACGGCTACATCTATGCGAATGGCATTCGCGTGGACCAGGTACAGACGATCTCTGCCGCTGGCATGGCCGCTTCTGACAGGTGGCTCGCCGTCGAACCGGCGCCGACCGTCGCCTACGGACAAGAGGTGTTTGCGAGTCAATGTGCGGCCTGCCACTCGGTCGATGGCTATCGGTCCATTCGCAAGCACGTATGTGGTTGGGACGAACGTTTCGCCGCAGCAATTGTGCCGCACTTGGCGCTGACCCGAGGCACGATGCCGGAGTTCGCTGGTAACGCCACGGACGCCGCAGCCCTGGGCAAATATCTGGCGACCCTGGCTCCTGAACCACTGACGATCAACGCAGGAGACGAAATGGCCACCGGAAAGCGAGTTTTCGAGATGCGTTGCGCCCTATGCCATACCGTGGGAGGACAGCGGCGTCCGCTTGATTTTGCCGGCGCCGACTTTGACTCGGTCGACACCATGGTTCAGAACCTCGATAGCTTCAGTACCAACATGCCGCCCTTTACCGGAACCGAAGCTGAACGCCACGCGCTCGTGAACTGGCTGCGCGCCAAGAAATAAGGAGGCAAGATGCAGATCCCGATTCCCAATCCCGATCCGATGCCGTTGCCCGGCCCGGTGTGGCTATTCCGCACGTTATTGCTTCTGACCTTCTTTCTCCATGTTGTCGTGATGAATTTCTCGTTAGGCGGAGGTTTCATCGCGCTGGTCTCGTCATGGCAAAGCAAGCGCGACGAACACAGTGCCCGGCTCGCGGCCCAGTTGCGTTCAATGTTGCCCGCCTTGGTTGCGTTCACGATTACGTTAGGCGTCGCGGCGCTGTTGTTCGTGCAGGTCCTGTACGGTCAACTGCTCTATGCCAGTTCCGTGCTGATCGGCATTCCCTGGATGGCCGTGATACCTCTGCTGATCATTGGCTACTACGCGTTCTACTGGTCGAGTCTCCGCAAATCTACCAGCGCGATGTTGCTGGCTGTGGTCATCCTGGTAATGATCGCTTTTACCTTCAGCAACAACATGACCCTGATGCTCACGCCGGATCGCTGGCTGAACTTCTACCACGCCAGCATGGCTGGAATGCACTTTAACCTTGGCGATAGCTCGCTCATCCCAAGATACCTGCATATGGTGTTAGGTGCGTTTGCGCTTGGCGGACTTCTGCTGGTGATCCTGGGCCTTCGCGAATCCGATTCGGCCCATAAACAATGGCTGCTCCGTAACGGAGGAATCTGGTTTGCCGGAGCGACCATGCTCAACGTCCTCGTCGGATTTTGGTTTCTCGTTGCACTGCCGGCTCAGATCATGAAGCCGCTCATCGGAACTCCGTTCACGGCAGCGTTCCTGGGAATCTCCGTGTTGCTCACGATCGTCGCAATGGTTTGCCTGCTCTTAGCGGCAAGTCCGGCGAAGGGAACTCGTTCCGCAATTGTCGGCATCGCCAGTGGACTGCTGACCGTTGCCTTGATGGTTGTTGTACGAGATCGTCTACGCACCGAATATCTCGCTCCGAATTTCAGCCCGACAACGTTGCCGGTGTCATCGCAGTGGGGCGTGATCGCACTGTTCATGGTGCTCTTTGTGGCGGGATTGGCAACGGTTTACTGGATGGTTTCGAAGGTGGTCGCGGCACACCGTAGTCCAGCAGCAATTGCCGCATCAGCAAAGCAGGTTTGACAGCAACGAACTAGCCTGTAGAATAAATGTTTGGGCTATCGTTGATAGCCGCCTGTAGTCCTTCGTGCCGAAGTGGCGGAACTGGCAGACGCGCATGGTTCAGGTCCATGTGACCGCAAGGTCGTGGGGGTTCGAGTCCCTTCTTCGGCACCATAATCTAGAATCATTTTTCGTACCACGCCTAGTGCTGGACTCATTTCCCACAGGGAAAGCGCTTGCCTCCTTAGATGCAGCTTCTTTCACATGTTCTGTGATGGAAGAATGTAATCTGGCAGCTAAGTCATTGTGACTGCAGCGTTTATTCTTGTTTTTAGTATCTACTAGCATGGATTTACGATTGCATCTCCTTACCTAACCAAGAAAGTTAGGGCCGGCAATGTTGAGGCCCAAGCTGGTCCTGCTGCGTTAGGAGGCGACAGTATTATGAAGAGAAGTTTTGTGTTTGTTGCACTGATGCTGCTGTTGGCAGCTAGTGCGTTTGCCGATGTCACTTACAACAACTATCACGGATTCGATCCGTTTTGGCACCCACTTGGTTTCCCCGACACCTCCACTTACGGAGAGCTTTTTACGGCCCCAAGCGGCGGTAATACCAATTTAGCTGATTTTGGATTCTGGACCGGCGGCCCGGTCGTGGATGGCAACATCATTATCAGTGCGTACATTGCCACGTGGACCGGCACCAATGCTGGAACGCTTCTGTATAGCAGTTCGCCGGTCAATTATCAGAATACCGGCGAGGCATTCCTTAGCTTCAATACGGGCGGCCTCAACCTGACGCCTGGCGGGAGCTATGTGATGTTTCTCAGCATCTCCGAGTCCTATGGACAGTCCACTGGCCAGACCTACATTGATGCTGGCGACAGCATTGCGGGGCTGAACGGCTTCGTTTATGCCAACAATGGGGGCGACTTCGACTCGCTATTCACGAGCTCATGGGATACCACGGGAATCACGCCTGACTGGGCTGTGAATCTCCACTTCACCGGTCAGCAGACTCCTGAACCGGCGTCACTGGTACTTCTGGGCGCTGGCCTTCTGGCGAGCATCGGAACCATTCGCCGCAAGCGGTAATAGCTTTTCTTTTAAAAAACGCCGGGCACTGTGCTCCGGCGTTTTTCATTTCTGTTCGCATTTCCACCGCGAATACTCTATGGATTATCAACTCACCGCACGAATTTGCTGAACTCTACTACTCTCGCCTGCGTATCTGAACCGTAGCTGTATGTTCGGAGCGAGCATGACCACCTCCGTTAGCCGTCCGCAAGTCCCGGCGCTCACTTCACTGCGCTTTTTCGCCGCGCTGCACGTCTTTTTGTTTCATCTTGACGCGATCAAGATCAAAACCTTTACCGGTGTGGCAAACCGGCTGCAGATGATCGGGTATGTCGGCGTGAGCTTGTTCTTCGTGCTGTCAGGATTCATTCTCACCTATGTGCATGGCGAGCGCGAACTCACGCCATCGGTGTTCTATCGGGAGCGCGTGGCGCGAATCTATCCCGCATACCTGTTTTCACTGGTTGTGACAGCCCCAGGCTTCTTCTACGTCTGCATTGTCCTGAAGAACATGGACATTCCGTTCTTCGCCTGGTTCAAGACGCATGTCGGTGTTTGTGCTGCGATGGTGCCCACGCTCACCCAGTCGTGGCATCCTCAGGCGGCACTCGCTTGGAACCCACCTGCGTGGAGTCTGTCCGTTGAGGCGTTCTTCTACATCTTGTTTCCGTTCCTATTGCCGCGGCTTTTGCGGTGGACCGACCGTAATCTCGTTATCTTGATAGCCGCGTGCTGCGCAGTCAGCTTCACTCTGCCGTCCCTGTATTGCTGGTTGAAGCCCGATGGTGTGGCGAATGTGAGCGACGCATCCTTAACGCTCTGGTGGTTGAATGCCTTAAAGTTCAACCCGCTGGCGCGATTGCCGGAGTTTCTACTGGGTGCAAGCTGTGGTGTGCTCTTCCTTCGCGGTAAGTTCAATCGCCGCTGGGCCGTGCCACTGACGCTCGCATCGTTGATCGCCTTTGTCACTGTTATGCTTGCGAGTCCGCATATTCCTTATCCGCTGTTGCATAACGGCATTCTGCCGCCGGCTTTCGCAGCGCTCGTGGTTGGGCTTGCTTTGCGTCCCGCGTTCATGTCCTGGATGAACTACAAACCGCTTGTGCTTCTCGGTAATGCCAGCTATAGCCTCTATCTTCTGCACAGCTTCGTGCTCGGTGTCTACTTTGTGCCGGAAGGCAAATTGAAGACCTATGGCCCGCTCGGTACTGCAATTGGTTACGTGTTGCCCGTTGTCATCGCTATTCTCGTGTACCGTTTTATCGAAGAACCGGCACGCCGGAAGCTCAGACCAAAATCACAGATTCGCACTGTCACGGTTGCACAAACCGCCTGACGGGTATTTCAAAATCTTGCGCTCTTTCCCGCTTCGGGTGCATCCTACTGCCTAAATTCAGGTGAGGATGTATGGTCGAGAAAACGATTTCGCAGGAAGTTACCGCAGAAGAACACGGTCGCTCGGTAGCGATGTTCCCTGAACTCACCGAAGCGCAAATCGAGCGCATCAGGCCGCTCGGCAAAGTTCGTCGCATCCACCGTGGCGAGATCCTCTTTGAGCAGGGTGAAATCGCACCACGCTTTTTCGTTTTTCTGTCGGGTGCCATGGAAATTGTGCAACCCGTCGGATCATTGGAGAAGCCCATCACTCATCATGACACTCGCGGCGAGTTCACCGGCGAAGTTTCCATGATCTCCGGACGCCGATGTCTTGTGCGCGGTCGCGTCACGCTGGATGGTGAGGTCATCGAGATAAAGAGCGACGCTCTGCAGAAACTCATCCAGACCGATGCGGAACTCAGCGAGATTATGATGCGGGCGTTTATCTTGCGCCGTCTCGAGCTCATCGCCCGCGGTCAGGGTGACGTGGTCGTGCTTGGATCGCGCCATTCCTCTGGCACCCTCCGCATCCGCGAATTCCTCGGCCGCAACGGACACCCTTACACCTACGTCGATCTCGACACCGATAAAGCCGCACAGGAGATTCTCGATCAATTCAACGTTTCGATCGACTGTATCCCGGTCGTAATCTGTCGTGGCGAATCCGTCCTGCGTAATCCCACGATTCAAAAGCTAGCCGACTGCCTCGGTTATAACCAGGAGATCGATCCGGTCCAGGTCCGTGATGTGATTGTCGTCGGAGCAGGTCCATCAGGCTTGGCCGCTGCTGTTTATGCAGCCTCGGAAGGACTTGATGTACTTGTGATCGAAAACAGCGCTCCGGGAGGACAGGCGGGATCGAGTTCGAAGATCGAAAATTATCTGGGATTTCCGACGGGAATCTCCGGGCAGGACCTTGCGGGCCGCGCCTTTACCCAGGCGAAGAAGTTTGGCGCCGACATATTCATCTCGCGAGCTGTCACGCATCTTACCTGCGACCGCAAGCCGTACATACTGGAACTCGAGGATGGAACGAAGCTGTCGGCGCGTTCGGTCATCATTGCTACTGGTGCGCAGTACAACAAACTGAATTTGCCGAATCTTCCGGTTTACGAAGGTGCGGGAGTTTACTACGGCGCCACTTATATCGAGTCCCAACTCTGTCAGGGCGAAGAGGTGATCGTTGTCGGCGGCGGAAACTCGGCGGGACAAGCCGCTGTGTACCTTTCCCAGACAGCCCATAAGGTACATATGCTGGTGCGTTCAGGCGGATTGTCAGACACGATGTCGCGCTACCTGATCCGCCGCATCGAGGAGAATCCGAATATCCAATTGCACCTCTTCACTGAAATCACTGCTCTCGACGGCGATAATGCACTGGAACGTGTCCAATGGCTTGAGAAGCAAAAAGGAGGCGAGCCACAGTGGCACAACATCCGGCATGTTTTTCTGATGACGGGGGCTGCCCCGTGTTCTCATTGGCTGAAGGATTGTGTCGCCATGGACGAACGTGGCTTCATCAAAACTGGACGCGACCTTACAGTTGAAGATCTTGAGAAAGCTAAATGGCCACTGACGCGTCCGCCGCATTTGCTCGAGACGAGTTTGTCAGGCGTTTTTGCCGTTGGTGACGTGCGCTCGGGAAACGTGAAGCGCGTTGCATCGGCGGTCGGCGAAGGTTCCATCTCCGTTCATCTCGTTCATCGAGTTTTGCAGGAACAGTGATGTAGTTTAGGATTCACGTTGAGGACCCACCGTTTTGGCGAAATTGGCGAAAGTTTGCATTATGCTCGTTAGGCTGATCGCTCTCATTGAGATCGGCCTCGGAATCTGGATCGCATCGATCAGTGGCTTGCCGTACCTGAAGGCTCACATTGGCCTCGGCTTCGTGTTCGCCTTGCTCCTATTACTGCTTGCAGTGACTTCGTTTGTGCAACATCAAGTTGGCATCGGCATTGTGGGATTGCTTTTCGCAATACTTTTGCCTGCCGTTGGACTGCACCAATTCCCGCTCCGGTTCGGCTCCAATCTCGGAGCCATCCAGTATGCGCACGTGCTGATTACTTTTCTCTCCATCGGTGTCGCCGAAGCCATGTATTCCAGAATCAAGCGATCAGCGTAGCCTGTCTTGCCACACTGCGGTTGGTCACATGATCATCGCGCCTCCTGCCACGCTCGGGTTACAATGCGTCGCTCCAACAATGTGGCAGGAGAAGGGCTTTGAAAAAGAAGATCGCAGTTCTAATACTCTGCAGTGTTACAGCCTTCGCGCAGTCCCCAGCGCAACCGAAATCATCCGCAACAAAGTCGCAATCCAAACCCACCGTCGCTGACGCCGAAAGGTTTGTTGCAGCCGCTGAAAAAGAGCTCAACGATCTCAGCCTGAGAGCGCAGCGCGCGGGATGGGTTCAGGAAAACTTCATCACCGACGACACCGAACAGATTGCCTCTGACGCGAATGACGCGCTCACCGAAGCGGGCACGCGCCTCGCCAAAGAAGCCGTTCGTTTCGATGGACTCAAGCTCCCCTACGACACTGCACGCAAACTCAAACTGATCAAGCTTTCTCTCACTGTTCCCGCTCCGAGCGACGAAAAAGAGCGGCAGGAGCTAAGTCGCATCGTCGTCGGCATGGACAGCGCTTACGGACGTGGCAAGTACTGTCCCGAAGGCGAGAAGGCCGCTGACGGCCAGCCCAAGTGCTACACCCTCAACGACGCCGAGAAGATCATGCGTGACAGCCGCGATCCCGAGGAGCTGAAGAAAGCCTGGATCGGCTGGCACTCCGTCTCTCCCGCGTATCGCAACAACTACACGCGCTTTGTCGAACTGGCGAACAAAGGCGCTCGCGAGCAGGGATACAAAGATGTCGGTGCGCTCTGGCGCGATAACTACGACATGCCACCCGACCAGTTTGCCGCCGAGGAAGAACGTCTATGGCAGCAGGTGAAGCCGCTTTACGACGCGCTCTTCACCTACGTCCGCACGCGCCTTCAGGAAAAGTACGGCAAGCAGCTCCTTCCAGACGATGGCCCCATTCCCGCCGACCTCCTCGGCAACATGTGGGCGCAGGATTGGACGCATATCTACCCGCTCGTCGCACCTCCTAACGCCGATCCCGGCTACGATCTCACCAGGATTCTCGAAGATCGCCACACCGATGCGAAGCAGATGGTCCGCTACGGCGAGAACTTCTACAAATCGCTCGGCATGGATTCACTCCCACCCACCTTCTGGGAGCGTTCGCTCTTCACCAAGCCGCGCGACCGTGATGTTGTCTGCCACGCCAGCGCGTGGGACATCGACGCCAAAAAAGATGTCCGCGTGAAGATGTGCATCGAGCCTACCGCGGAATTCTTCGAAGTGATCCACCACGAACTCGGCCACAACTATTACCAGATGGCCTACATGAACCAGCCGCCGCTCTATCAAAATGGCGCGAACGACGGTTTCCACGAAGCCATCGGCGACACCATCTCGAAATCCGTCACCCCGGAATATCTCAAGGAACTCGGCCTCATCGAGAACGTTCCCGACGCAAGCAAGGACATCGGCCTGCTCCTCGACCGCGCGCTCGACAAAGTCGCTTTCCTGCCGTTTGGATACATGGTCGATCAGTGGCGATGGAAGGTCTTCTCCGGTGAAATCAAGCCCGAGAATTACAACAAAGGATGGTGGGATCTCCGCCTGAAGTATCAAGGCCTCGTTCCACCAGTGCCGCGCTCGGAAAAAGATTTCGACGCCGGCGCGAAATATCATGTCGCTAGCAACACTCCGTACGCGCGCTACTTCATCGCCGACATCCTTCAGTTCCAATTCCATCGCGGACTCTGCCGCATCTCCGGCTATAAAGGCCCGCTTCACCGCTGTTCTATCTACAACAATAAGGAAGCCGGCGCCGCCTTACAGAAGATGCTCGCCATGGGTGCCAGCCGTCCCTGGCCTGAGGCTCTGAAAGCCCTGACCGGCGAAGACCACATGGACGCCTCCGCCATCCTTGACTACTTCGCTCCGCTTAAAGCATGGCTCGACGAACAGAACAAAGGCCACAAGGTAGGCTGGACAGCGCCGCAGTAACGTTTTGTTGTATCGCAGTTGTTACTAACAGTTATAGATAGCAGTTATGGAGGCCGGTCGCCCGCGACCGGCATTTTTCTTCTGACATATAGCGATGTGCTGTCTGTCACCGACCGGCGAAAACTAGCCCATAGCATGGAAACGCCTCCCTCAGGTGTGGCGGGCGCCGGATTAACGAGTTCCTGGTGGTGGGAATCCACCAGTGAAAAACGCCCCGGCTGACCCCGGGGCGTTTCTTTTGCCCACTGAAAGGAGGCGATGCAAATGACTAAGCGACCTAGGCTCTGGATCTCGATCAGAATCGATGACAGATTCTTGACCGCAGGTCTACTGGGCTTAGTAGCAATTGTCAGCATCGTACTGCTGCTTCTTAGGAAGTAGAAGCACCTGGCCGCCGGTTCTGCACCTGGCCGCCGGTTCTGCACCCGGCGGCTAAACACACCCCTATTTTACCGCCCTCGTCAATACCCTCGACCCATTTCGGGAATCGGTCTATCATCCTTCTCCATGCTCGGCGGACGCTCCACCGATCAATGGATTGCCCAGTATGCGACCAGTCACCAGCACCCGGTCAACCGTGCGTGCCACACTTTTGGTATTCCGATTATCGTTGTATCGATGGCGTTATTGGTGGCGGCCGTCTTCTATCACCCGCTCTGGAAGGTAGCTGCCGTTCTGTTCCTCTTCGGATGGATTCTCCAGTTCATCGGACACGCCTTCGAGCACAAAGAACCCGAGTTCTTCCACGACTGGCGCTTCCTCTTCGTGGGCGTCCGGTGGTGGCTCGCCAAAATCCGCGGCCGCGCATAGAGGATAAGCGAGCCTGTCGGCAACAAATTGTCCCTACCAATGACCCTGCCACTAACCCCTAACTCCTATCCCCTGCTTTTAACAGCACCCCATCTTCACCTCTCCCGCTTCCGTCACTGGCGGACCCCACGCCTCCTTGGGAATCGGCGCGCCTTTCGCGGTCTTGATCCATCTCCGCGCCGCGTCGGCCACCACCAGCAACACTCCCAAGATGAAGATCGTCATCAACACCGAATCCAGCCATCCGGTGAAGACCTGCGTCGGATTCCCCTGCGTTTTAGTCAGCGGCCAGAAGATGGTCTTGATTCCCAGCACTCCCGCCGTCACCGTGGTGATGCCGACAAAGCACATCGGCACGGCTGTAATCCAGGCATACCTTGCGTGTCCCATGTTGACCAGGAACGTTGTCGTTACAGCCAGCGCAATCGTGGCCAGCAACTGGTTGCCCGTTCCGAACAACGGCCAGATCGTCGAGATGTTTCCGGTATAGATAAGGTATCCCCACCCCAATACCACCACGAGTGTCGTGATCAGGTTCCCCGGCAGCCACGCTGGGTTCTGGAAGGGCTTGTACATGCGGCCGAGTAACTCCTGGGTTACATATCGGGCCACGCGTGTTCCGGTATCCACGGTTGTCAGGATGAACAGCGCTTCGAACATGATGGCGTAGTGATACCAGTAGCCCATCAGGGTGTTCATTCCGGGCAGCCCTTTAAAGATCTGCGCCATGCCGATGGCAAGCGATACCGCTCCTCCCGTGCGGCCTGCTAGTTTTTCCCCGACTTCTCGCGAGAACATGTCGAGGTTCACCGTCGTTAGTCCCAGTTTGCTGAAGACCTCCGGCGAGGTGTTGATCGCGAAGTAGTCGCCCGGATGCATCGAACATGCCGCGATCAGCGCCAGGATTCCGACGATTGATTCGCAGATCATCGCGCCATATCCGATGAAGCGCGCGTCGGTCTCCTTGTCCAGCATCTTCGGCGTCGTGCCCGACGAAACCAGCGAATGGAAACCCGAAATTGCCCCGCACGCAATCGTGACGAACAGGAACGGAAACAGCTTGCCTTTGATGATCGGGCCGCCGCCATGAACGTATTGCGTGAAATTCGGGAACTGAATATTAGGATGAACGATGAACACCCCGATCACCAGGATCGCGATCGTTCCCAATTTCACATACGTCGATAAGTAATCGCGCGGCTCGAGCAGCAGCCAGACCGGCAGCACCGACGCGATAAAACCGTACAGCGCCATCATGATCGTGATCGCATGTGGGCTGAACGTCAGCGCTCCCGCCGCTCCGGTCTGCGCTACCCAGTGTCCCGCGATCACGCTGCCGATCAGGAAAATGACGCCGAAAATACTCGGCCCCAGAATCTTGATCTGACCTGCATGGCCCTTGAACATCCAGAAGCCCATGATGAGCGCGATAGGAATCGTCATGGCGATGGTGAATACGCCCCATGGGCTGTTCGACAGCGCATTGACAACAACGATGCCAAGTCCCGCCAGCGTTACAAGCAGAATGAACAGCACCGCAATCATTGCGACTAGTCCCGCGAAAGGACTGATCTCCGTGCGCGCCACGTCAGCCAGTGACCGGCCCTTGTGCCGAATCGACGCCACCAGCACCGTAAAGTCCTGCACGCATCCGGCGATCACGGCGCCGAACAGCAGCCACAGAAATCCCGGCGCGAACCCGAACTGCGCCGCCAGCGTCGGCCCTACCAGCGGCCCAGCGCCTGCAATCGCGGCGAAGTGATGTCCGAATAAGACCCACTTCGGCGAAGGCACGTAGTTGTGTCCATCTTCGAAGGTATGAGCAGGTGTTGTGCGGCGATCATCCAGCGCCATCGCTTTGGCGGCGATAAATGCACCGTAATAACGATAGGCAATCGCGCAGACGCAGAGTGCGTCCAGCAGAATCGGAAGAGTATTCACGGGTCACCCCCGTAATCGAATGAACTCTACGTATGTCGTTCCCAGATTAGATGACGAATTCCCGTGTTCCAGTCGTGACCGTTAACTAAGGGCGACACAATATGCCACAAATGCTGGGCGGCTACAACGGTCAGCAAACGCCTGCCCGATGTGAGGCCACTGGAAATTTCTCCTCGATTGCAGGAAGATAGGTTGCAAATCGGGGGTGAGTATCACACAGCTAGCTGCAAGTCCGACGCGCCAGTTCTCCGTTACCTCGGAGGAAACGAACGGTTCCGCCCTTTTGACGTGTAGCGGACGTCTCACCATCGAGGTCACCGAGAAATTCAAGGCCCAAGTGAAGGATCGTTTTGCTGCCGGTAAACCCATAATTCTGGATCTCAGCAATGTGCAGCAGATAGACAGTTCCGGACTTGGTGTCCTGGTCTCGCTATGGGTATCGTCGAAAACCGCTGCATGCCCGCTCCAGTTCTACAATCTCAGCGCTCCCGTGAAGCGTCTCCTCGGAACCACCCACGTGCTCAAGGCTTTTGAATCCTGCGGGTCTCACTTAACCAGACTTCCGTGATGGTGCACAGGCATTCCTGTAGCACAGGCATTCCTGCCTGTGCTGACTGTGCGGCGAGGGTGTCCCCACATCTGCCTTTTCCAGGCTATCCCGCTTCCTCTTGCCCAAACGTACCAAGTTACGCAATAATAATGGTTTGCACCCGGAGTGTTGGTGTGTCCTGATGGCCCCAAAGGGTGCTTAGCCGGTTCGTCTGGTCGGTGTAGTACAGGCATTCTTGCCTGTGCCGAATAATCGATCCTCATCCGGAAATTCAAGAAAAGGAATCAGTTAACGTGCTGATGATTCGTTTGGCGCGCGTTGGAGCGCGCAAGCAACCGTACTACCGTGTCGTCGTGATCGAGAAGGACCGCGCCCGCAATGGCCGCTCCGTGGAAGTGGTGGGTCAGTACAATCCTCGCACCAGTCCCGCGACCGTGAACATTAAGAAGGACCGCGTGGACTACTGGGTTTCGAAGGGCGCGCAGTTGAGTGATCGTGTCCGCGTGCTTGTCTCCAAGCTGCCGGCCGCAACACCCGCAGCATAGTCGTATCAGTCCACGACTTCAGTTGTGGCGGAGTAGCAGTTGGTATCGAGGTACGACTTTTGATCGTGCCGAGTGGTAGTTGGTATCAGGGCACGACTTTAGTCGTGCCGAACCGATGGACTCAGCCGGGGGCTTTAGCCCCTGGAGGACGCGAATGCCCCAGATCACCGATGGACACGTAAAGACGCTGGTGGAAGATATCGCCAAGGCGCTGGTCGGCAGCTCCGAAGGCGTCTCGGTCGAGCCGTTTGAAGACGACGGCGAATACGTGCTGGAACTGAC
>CAYWSM010000178.1:0-3141 GCA_964460935.1 uncultured Terriglobales bacterium
TTCACTACTCCGTTCGACTTCTTCGCCACCGTGACGGACCATACGCCCTCGGGCACTTCCAGCGCCTGATAGGTCGCAGTCTTGATGTCGAAATAAGAACGGCCTGATGAAGTATGTGGCGAATCCTCGTACCAGGTCTTGGCGCCCGACGCGAGCAGTTCTTCCACGTTCCGCGATATCGGGCGGCATTCCTTCTTCATGCGTGCGACGGTCGCCTCAACACCTGCGGCATCCCAAAGCTCGAACGGCCCCAGCTCCCAGTTGAACCCCAGCTTCATCGCGCGATCGACTTCCATGATCGTGTCGCTGATTTCCGGAATCCGATTCGCCGCGTAGGTCCAAAGATCGCTCAACGTCGTCCATAGGAACTGACCAGCCTTGTCTGGCTTCGAGCCGTCAAGGTTCAGCAGCATCTTCAGGCGCTGGGGAATTTCCTCAACATTCTTCGCCATCTCGAGGGAAGGGAATTGCGCCTTCTGTCGAGGACGATACTCGAGCGTCTTCCAGTCCAGCCCGAGCCGCTCTTCCCCTTGGGCAGTTTTGTTCTTCTTATAGAATCCGCCTTTGGTTTTGTCGCCGAGCATCTTGCGCTCGATCATCTTCTTGTAGAAATCCGGAAGGGTCAGATCGCTGCGCTCATCCTTCACATTGTTTAACAAATTGGTTACGACATGGCCAAGGATGTCGAGCCCGACCAGGTCCATCAGCCGGAAGGTCGCTGTCTTCGGCCATCCCACGGCCGGTCCTGTCAGAGCATCGACCTCTTCAATGGACAGGTCAATTTCCTGCATGACCTTCATGACGTTCAGCGCCGAAAAGGTGCCGATGCGGTTACCGATAAAGTTAGGCGTATCTTTTGCCCAGACGACCCCTTTGCCCAGCCGCACATCGCAGAAGTGTGCAATCGCTTCCATCGCCGCCGGATCGGATTGAGGCGTGGGAATCAGCTCCAGCAGCCGCATATAGCGCGGAGGATTAAAGAAATGCGTCCCGAACCACAGCTTGCGGAAGTCATTGGAGAACCCGTCCGCGATTAACCCCACCGGCAATCCGCTTGTGTTTGTTGTGATAATCGTTCCGGGCTTTCGTACTTTCTCGACTCTTTGAAGCAGCGAACGTTTGATATCCACGTTCTCAACGACGGCTTCGATCACCCAGTCACACTCGGCCAGCCAGTTGAGGTTGTCATCAAAGTTGCCAACCCTTACCAGTTTCGCCAGCGAGGGCTCGAAGAAGGCAGCCGGTTTCGACTTCACAGCTCCCTGCAGTCCTGCTTCGGCGATCTTGTTGCGCGCCGGGCCGTCCGCATCGGGAGGCACGATATCCAGCAGGTACGAAGGGACACCGGCATTCGCCAGGTGGGCGGCGATGCGGGCTCCCATGGTTCCGGCCCCGAGGACTGCGACTTTATCGATGCGTTTGAGTTCGGACCGCTTGAGAGGCATGCGCATTAGTCAACAGGCTCCGCAAGGTTTCGTCAACCCGTCAGAAGGGGAAGTGGGACTACTAGCAGAAGCAGTGCAAACAACGGACAAGCAATAATTTACCGCCAAAACTTCGACTTCGCACAATGCCATGGCGTCTGTGAATTCAATTGTCAATTCCTCTATGCCTGCCGCAAGGTCAGCAAAGAAATTTCCGGATCGACTCCCAGCCGAGCGGGCAATCCAATGGTCCCCAGCCCTCGATTCACGTAGAGAGAAGCGTGCTGTCTTGCACTCTTCCCCTGAGCATTGGATGCAGCCGAACCTATCGGCAAACGATAAAGGCCGGCGATGAACTCCGTGATAAACCGGGACGGGTTCACGCGACGATCCAGAATTTCGACATTCACCTGACCGCCATGGCTGTGTCCGGCCAGGCTCAACTCAATACCCAGTTCCGCAGCCTTGTAGAAGCTGTTGGGATTATGCGAGAGCAACACATTCGGCATATCGCGGCGGATAAGCGATTCCACTCCCGCCAGCATCGGAGGCTTCGGTCCGCTCACCATGTGATCGCGTTGATAATCCACGCCGATCAGGTTCAGCTTTGCCCCATGCCATTTCAGTTCGGTCCGCTCATCGCGCAATAGCTTCATGCCGTGCCGGGCGAACAGCAACTGTGCTTCATCTTCTGCCTCGGCATAAATTTCATGATTGCCGTTACATCCCCATATTCCAAGCGGCACGCGCAGCCGCGCGATCTCCTCGATACAGCCCGCCAGCGGATCGTTGTGCCCGGTAATGAAATCGCCAGTCACCATTGCCACGTGTGCGCCCAACTCATTGGCCATATCGATTGCGCGCGCCACTTCCTCCCGCGGCATGAAATCGCCGATATGAATGTCGCTGAGCTGCACGATCTTGAACCCATCCAGCGCCTCCGGCAGATTCGCTACCGGTATATCTACTTTTCTGATCTGGAAATTGAACCTCTCCGCCGCATAGCCATAAATTCCGGCTACGATCGGCACGGCTGCCGCAAGCCTCGCGGTTGCACGGAAAAAGTTCCGGCGCTCTGGATCGGGCGCTTCCGCGTTTCGACGAATTGCTACTCGTTTGATTCCGCGCCAGACGTACTCGACCGCACGCACCGCCCTGAAGAACAGGTACGCCAGCATCGACGACAATACCCACAATTGCAGGATGGCGATGAAGACTCCGGCAACACGCCCGCGGCCCAGCCAGTGCAGGCCGAAAATCCGATCCACAAGGCCAATAATCAAGAAGGAAAACGTCGCGATCGCCAGACCATGCACTGCATGCCGCCACTTCTCAGAATGAAGACGATCGCCTAATCGAAAAAACGAGCGGAACCAGAATCTCTGGGAGAAGTAGAGAACTGCCAGAAGGAAGATCCCAATGCCAAGCCGGACTACGCCGAAAGCCATGATTGCGAGTGACTCCTGATCGATGTTAATCCGATGAGGAAACAAAGCCCAAAGTCACAGATTCACTTCGGGACATGGTCATATGGACATGGTCATATGGAAGATAAATCGGTGAAAAAGCGCCCTAGAACAGAAGCGGCGCGCGCCGAAGTAGATGTGGGGTGAGGATGGCAACGACGCGCGCCTTATCAAGTTGAACCTATGTTAGGGGAATGCTAATTCCATGTCAATGAAAATCTTTAGCTAAATTATTGTAATTAAAGGAGTTA
>CAYWSM010000179.1:0-27163 GCA_964460935.1 uncultured Terriglobales bacterium
TCGGTGCGGTCCTTGTCGGGGAACTTATAGAACCGCCAGAAAGGAATGCCGCCGCTGTTCGGCTGGCCGTTGTAGTAGCTGTAGCTGCGGCCTTCCTGCTCGATGGTTTGAATGTTCAGGTAAGCTTGCCCGCCGAGCGCCTGGATCATTTGCTGCAACAGCGCGCGTGCCTTGCGCGAATTGTCATTTTCCGGCACGATCGGCCCCGGCTTTTGCGCGGGCGCAGGCGATGGAGCTTGTCCGAACCCCGAGACGGCTACGAGAATCACAAGTAGGAAAAAAAATCTCTTCATCACGACTTGATCACTTGAACGCCGGCACGCACCGAAAGTTACTGCTTAGCCTACCAGCACCGCGCCGCCGTTGACGTTGAAGATCTCACCGGTAATAAATCCCGCGTATTTCGTGCACAGGAACAACACCGGTCCCGCAATTTCCCCCGGTTCCCCAATACGCCCCAGAGGAATCGTCGCCCGAATCACGTCGCCGGTTTTCGGGTCGTCCATCACCGGTTGCACCATGTCAGTCCGAACCCAGCCCGGCGCGACGGCATTTACGTAGATGCGGTCTTTCGCCAGCTCTGCCGCCAGACTTTTCACCAGACTGATGATCGCCCCTTTTGTCGCCGAATAGTCGCAGTGATACGCCTCTCCGCGCTGTCCCGAGGTCGAGCTGATTAGGACAATATGCCCGCCTTCGCCCTGGCGCTTCATTTGTTCGACCGTGTGCTTCAGCAGCCCGAAGACGCTGTTCAAGTTCACATTGATCGTGTGCAGCCAGTGCTCATCGGTCATTCGATCGACGCCGATGTCCTCGACCGGCCAGATGCCATGATTCACTACCGCTGCATCGATCCGTCCAAAGCGCTTGACCGTCTCAGCGATCAAGCCTGCGGCGGAATCGGGCGAGTTAAGATCTGCCTGGATGGCCTGACACCGATCCGCGCCAAGCTCCGCCACCAGCGCCTCTGCTTCCGCTCGAGCTTTCTGATAGCTGAAGACAGCCTTCGCACCCGCTGCGCCAAACAATCGCACCGTTGCCGCGCCAATTCCGCGCGATCCGCCCGTAATCAGGGCTACTTTGCCTTCCAGTGAAAGCGACACGCCGCTCATAAACCATCAAAATTAGCAGAGCCATCCGCAACGCGTCAGCAAGCATCGGATTGCGATGGATTTCAAGTTACCTTGGTAAATTGCCGGTAACATTCGTGGCCGATAATCTCACCATATGGCAAGCCTACCCGTTTTTTTCCCTAAGGCCCACCCAACGCAAGATGACCGCCGCAACGAACCCCGTTTCGGAGCCGAAGGCGACGTCACTGTCGTCATATGCGAGGGCGTTCAGGAGCGCGAAATCGCCGCCAAGCTGCTCGATTTCAGCCTTCATGGCTTGCGTATTGGGCTCTCCCGTGAACTTCAGAAGGACCAGGAAGTGCGCGTGATCTTCTCGTGGGGAGAAGCCACCACACGCGTCATGTGGACCAGCCGCCTCGACAACAGTTTCGAAAGCGGATTGAAACTGTTTTAAGAAGTTGCAGTTCTGTCAGCCTTCGCTAGAATACCCGCTATCTGCGGTCATTTCTGACTGCCCTGGGTGGACATTTCGCTGAACACTTCAGCTTTACTGGAGAAGTTCCATGAGGCGAATCCGCGTTTATTTATCCATCGTATTCTTGCTTTTTTCCGCTTTCCCCGCACAATCGCAAACGGTTCTGAAACACATGCGTCTGGGAAACAGCTGCGAATCCGCGTCGTACATCTCCACCGGACCTCAAGCAGGCACCATTGTTGTTGAGGACGGAATGCAGTTGGTAGGTTTCCCCAATGACGGTCAGGGACAACTCAAAACCCTCTTCGATTTTTCCAAACTGGGCTTCACGTACCAGCCCAGCGGATTTGGCTACATTTCCGATGAACAACTGTTTGTATTTACACAGCCACCGCTGAACAGTCCCAGTATTGATTTGACTCTATCGGACACGAACGGCAATCCGGCCGGCAGCGTAAAGTTCACATGGCCTCCCGATTTCAGTGACGGCATGCCTTACGCGGAAGGCATTGCCTGGATTCCGAAAAACGAACAGCGATACGGCGGGAACTTCGTATTCGCAGCGATCCAGCAACAAACAGGTTTGGCTTCTCATTTCTTCGTGGTTGATCGCTCTGGCAATCTCGTGGCTGAGATAACGCCCAATGTTGATACTAATAACATCTTCTTCTACGTTACCGGCCTGGCCTACCATAATGGCCACCTTATTGCAGGACTAGTCGATCAGACACTTTGGGAACTAGACCTCGATGGTAACGTAACGGCCGGCCCCTTCACCTACGGCGATCTTAACGACCTCGAAGGCGTCGCGTTCGACACTCAGACGAATCAGGTTGCCATTAGCGGGTACGGAAGTAGCAAACTCGTGCTTCTTGATGTCAACTACAATCGTTTGCCGGACGAACTTAGCTATCTAGTTGGATTCGGAATCGGAGATGTTTTTGATTCAGTGTGGGATCCCGATACACAAGAGTATTTAATCGATTCCCAAGCTTACGCACCGGAGTCGGGATTACCGGCAATCGCTGCCATCAGTTCCGATTGGTCCTCTGGACGCGAGATATTCCCCACGATTAACCTGAACCCTGTCCCAACGAGACTCGATTACCTGCCTGACACTCACGGATTCGCACTTTTCCATCGTAGCCCGCCACCGAGAGGCTTCTACTACTACGATGCAAGTGGCAATCAGGTTGGACTAGATAACTTGCCCAGTACCTGGACGCCATCATCGTTCTCTTACATTCCGACCACCCGTCAATACGCCATCCGAAAATCGACGCCCGCAAACGTCATCTACATCTACGACCGCGACAACCTCCTGGGCGATCCGGTGCGAAGCATCGATCTATCCCCGTTGGGCGTAACGTCGATAACGAGTTTCACTTTTGCCCATCCTGAGGATCCGACCGGAGGACAATTCGTAGTTGTAGCAGTAGATAAGCTGCTGATCCTCGACTTTACGGGGAAGCTGATCGCAACCATCAATAATGCTCATCACCTCTATACCATCAGGTCCATTAGTTCTGGCCCATTCGCCGGAGACTACGTCGGAACCTATACGCCGAATGACGAACTGTTGATATTGGCTCTCCCGCAACGGCAGTCGATGCCCACAGGTGATCTTTGCTACTGGAGAGGTTGCGCGAGAGGACAAGGTACTTCACACTAGGACCAATGCCCCTTGTCGAGGTCCGCAACCTCACCAAAATCTACGACGGCTCGCACCCTGTACGCGCCGTCGATGACGTCTCGCTCGAGATTCATAGCGGCGAGACTCTTGGCTTGGTAGGCGAGTCAGGCTGTGGCAAAAGCACCCTCGGCCGCCTCATCCTGCGCCTTATCGAACCGACCTCCGGCTCGGTGGCATTCAATGGGACAGACGTCCTCTCCGCGTCCTCTTCCGACCTGCGCCGGCTACGCCGCGAGATGCAGATCATTTTTCAAGACCCATTCGGTTCTCTCGACCCACGAATGACCGTCGAGCAAATCATCGCCGAGCCGCTGGTTGTGCATGGCAATTCGAACCGTGTCGAGCGCCACCAGCGCGCCGCCGAATTGCTGAAAGCCGTTGGGCTGGATGCCTCCGCTCTCGCCCGCTATCCGCACGAATTCAGCGGAGGCCAGCGTCAACGCATCGGCATCGCCCGCGCTCTCGCACTTCGCCCGAAGTTCATCGTCGCCGACGAACCCGTATCCGCGCTCGACGTCAGCGTCGGCGCACAAATCGTCAATCTCCTCGCTCAACTCCAACGCGAGTTCGGCCTGACCTACTTATTCATTTCGCACTCAATGCCCGTCGTGCGCTATCTCGCCACACGGATCGCCGTCATGCACCACGGCAAAATCATAGAAATCGGCGACACCGAACGCATCACGTCCTCCCCACAACAGCCGTACACGCAAACTCTGCTCGGGGCGACACCGGAGATTGCGGCTGGCTGAAAACGACAGAGCCCTCGCTTGCGCAAGGGCTCACAATTACCAATTACAAATCTTTTTACGCCGGTTCCAACTGATGTAGCGCACTATCCAGAATCATTCTCAGCTTCTGCACTCTCTGGTACGTCTCGTCCTTCGCGTATTCGGTGAACGATGGCCGCTTCCACGCATGTACCATCGCGTTCAGCTCGTTCGTCGGCTCGATAATCGACAGTCCGATCTCGCTGCAATCGACAAAGAACTCCGCACGCGACTCCAGTTCGTCCAGCGTTTGCTGTATCCACCACAAATCCGCCTCCCATAATGTGGTAAAGGTTTGGCGAAGCAGGTAATTGAAACGCACAAATGCCACTAGGCCCATCGTATCGAGTCCGTCTTTGGCGACTTTCGCCTTCAGCATGCGTCCGCGTTCGAAGATTCCGTGTTCCGCCAGCTCATGGAGATGTTCGTAAGCAGACAGCTCCGTGATCAGCGCCTCCAATTCCGGCACCCACTTCGGCAGCTCCTGCGCCGGGCCAAGGACCGGTTCCAGCACATCTGCGACATCAGCCAAGCTGACTCGCTCGGTGTCTTGAAACCATTTCGGAGTGCAATTCACCAGGTACTCGGCCAGCGCGACGTAGAGTTTGTCGCTCCACTGCGCGCGCGCGTAGTGGCGAATCAACGCTCCCAGCGTGATCTCATTGCACAGGCTCGTTTCCGCCTGCATGAATTGGCGCAAGGCGGCCGGAGACACTGCAGTTTCCACCTGCGAAAGCCACTTTTCGATCTCAACGTTCGAAGTCTGCCAGTCGGTGATAGGGCAAGAGATGTTCTGGCTCTTCGCGAGAGCGACATAGAACCGCATCAGCGGCGATAGGCTCGGGACCGCAGCCTGCATAAGGACACCTCGACAGGGATTGCTCCGTAGTTTTGCCAGCATTCTATTCGCCACGCATAAGTCATTGAAAACAATGTATGATAGACTGTATGCCCGTTCTCAAAGTGACACATCCCGCCACTCCGACTAGCCAATTTGAACAATTCTTTACAGTTTCCTAACCCCAGAAAGCGCGTTGAATCTTCCGCGTCGGGGTTTCATCTAACGAATTAACCGACTGGTTAGTTAGAGAATAGAAGGAGGACGGCCACCATGAAATATCTGAAACAGTTTGCTTCGGTCGTCGCTCTGGCTACGCTGCTTGCCTTCGGCCCTGCCGTTTCGGCCAGCACCGTCAATGCCGGTGAGAACGACGCGACCATTGAGGCCAAGGTAGTCCAGAAGTTGAAGCAGAAGTCGGATTTCAAAAACGTCCAGTCCACGGTTGAAAACGGGGTTGTCACCCTCACCGGGACGGTGAACAGCTACAAGCAGAAACTCGATGCCGTGAAGCAGGCACGCAAAACGGACAAGGTCCAAGACGTTCGCGACCTGATTCAGGTCGCAGCCCCGGGCGTCTCCGACGCTGAGTTGCAGAAGAACTTGTCTCGCAAACTCGCGTACGATCGCGTTGGTTACCGTGACAACGCATTCAACGTCATCACTCTCGGAGTGAACAATGGCGTGGTGACGCTCGGCGGCGAAGTTGCCGATTATCCGGCATACAACGACGCGCTCGGCATCGTGCAGAACGCCAAGGGCGTAAAAGATGTGGTCAACAACCTGAAGGTAGCGCCGGCATCGACCTATGACGACAACCTGCGTTGGCGCTTATTCCGTGCGATCTACGGCGACAGCGTGCTCTCGCGTTATGGGAGCGATCCAGCTAAGCCGATCCGCATCCTCGTGAACAACGGTCACGTGGCGCTCTACGGCAAGGTTGATAGCCAGACTGACGCGAACATTGCCGCTATCCGCGCCAAGGGCGTCTTCGGCGGGTTCACCGTCGAAAACCACCTGACTACTGGCAGTACGGACGTTGTGGATTAATACAGCTTCGGCTCGTCACCAATCCTAACCTGAACGTTACACTCGAGGCGCTCGGAAAGCTGGAGATGCTGGTTGTCCACGATATCTGGGACACCGAGACCGCCTCGTTCTGGCGGCGACCAGGTGTGGACCCGAAGTTGATTTTCGCGGTTTCTACGGCCATCACATGCCACCCGCCGGTCATCCGAACCTGTTGACTCCATAGACGAAAAGTACGGATCCGTTTCCAACCAAAACCATCCTTGAATAGAAAGGAGCAATTATGAACATAGGCATTATTGGCGCTGGCAATATTGGCAGCATGCTCACCCGTCGGCTATCTGCGCTCGGACACAAAGTCTTCGTCGCGAACTCCCGTGGACCGGAGACGCTCAAGGACCTGGCTCAACAGACCGGAGCGACACCGGTCACCGTGAAAGAAGCGGCACACAAAGGCGAAGTGGTGATTGTCACCATTCCCATGAAAAGCGTTCCCAATCTGCCGCGCGATCTGTTCGATGGAGTGTCGGACAAAGTTGTCGTCGTGGACACCAACAACTACTACCCGCAACAGCGCGACGGCCGTATCGAGGCCATCGAAAACGGGCTGCCCGAGAGTCGCTGGGTCGAGCAGCAGCTCGGACATCCCGTGGTCAAGGCGTTCAACAACATGCGGGCGCCAAATCAGGAGACGATGGGGCGTCCGAAAGGAGCTCCCGACCGCAAGGCGCTGCCGGTTTCAAGCGATGATCCGCGGGCGAAGCAGATCGTGATGCAGTTGATTGAGGAACTCGGGTTCGATGCGATCGACAATGGCGGACTCGACCAATCGTGGCGTCAGCAGCCCGGCACCCCGGTGTACACGACCGACAAGAATGCCGATGGCGTACGTCGTGCGCTCGCCGAAGCAAACCAGCAGCGCAGTCCGCAGTTCAAAGCCGCATAAGTCCGCGCGTGTAGCACAGCCATTCTTGGCTGTGCGAGAACTTTGTAGTGCGCCATAATATTCCCGCAGTTCCGACGTTGCTATGCGACTGTTGGCCTTCAGCTTATTTCTTGCGCTTACGATTGCGCCTTTGGCGGCATCCGGCGAGGAATCCGCCTTTATTAATTGTGCGGGGAAAGAGAAGAAGGCAACGGCACTGATCAACGTTTGCGATGATTCGAGCAAAGTCCAACTTACCTGCGGTCAAAAAGTCGCAGTGTTCGAGGATCGCGGAGGATGGTTAAAGATACGCACCGCTGAGGGCCATACTTACTTCATTGGTATGTCCGCCGTTTCTTACGACCGAAAGAGATTCTTTCCAGTGATGCTACCCGACTTGGGTGCTACGAACTGTTTCAGTAACGCTGAAAATAACGCAGGTCCCGTTCCGAAGGCGCTCTATGCTCCGGACCCGGAGTACAGCGAGGAAGCTCGTCGAGACAAGTTGGAGGGTACCGTCATATTATCCCTGACCGTTGCGACTGACGGCACTGTTCACGATGTGAAAGTCATTAAGCCCCTTGGAAAGGGATTGGACGAAAAAGCTGTCGCGGCCGTCCAGCACTGGCGGTTTGAGCCTGTGCTGAAGGATGGGAAGCCAGTTGAGACCAAAATTCACACCTTTGTCAGCTTTCGACTCTATTAACAGTTCTTCCGCTTTTCTTCTACGCGGCCAACGATGATGTCCCCGGACATGTAACGTCATCGGTTGTGACCAATTGTCCGCCCGAGTGCAGGAAGTCTTCGACGAAGTCCGCCGCCTTTTCGGTATCCAGTGCGCGAATGGCATCGCGTACCAAAGCGACGCGGTGCCCTCGATCTAAGAGACCGTAAGCCGCCGCCGCGACGCAGATCTCCGTGACCACACCATACAACACAATTCCTTGCGATCGGCCGAACTGATGCAGTACCGCATCGGTGTTGGGGTTCGTGAACACATCAAACGCCTGCTTCTCAATGATGATCTGGGCGTAGCTTTTTGCCGGAAACGAGTCGATCAGTCGATTGGGAACCACGTAATGATCGGGCAGAATCGTTGCCGGGATTTTCTGCTGCCCCGGAGTTCCCACCATGCAATGGGGACCATAAGTCTCTAATTCCGGATCACCCGGCAGATGCGCACAGGCCGACGAAATGATCGGCCAATGTCGGGTATGAGCGCAGGCGGTTAAGCGCGCGAGCTTCGGAATCAGCAACTCCGCCCCAGGGACATACAGTCGGCCCTGGGGCGAGAGGAAATCAACCTGCGTATCGACATCCCACAGAAGCATGATTCAGCTATGCTGCTTTCTGGGAAGACTTCGAATACGTTCCCATCAGTTCCGCCTGATCCAGAATGTGTCCGCTCATGGCCGCTTCTACTTCGTCCCGGGAAGCGCCGGGCTGCAGCTTAAGTTCGGCATCCAGAGCATACAGCCGGAAGAAATAACGGTGCGTTCCAGAAGGGGGACACGGGCCCGTGTATCCGATCTTCCCTGAATCATTCATACCTTGCACACCGACGCCTTGCAGCAATCCGTTGTGCGGCACATTCACCTCAAGCGCTGCCACGTCGGAAGGAATGTTGTACAAGACCCAGTGCGTGAACCCGTCGTCTTTGGGTGCATCCGGATCGTGCAGGATGAGAGCGAAGAACTTCGTCTCCGCAGGTGCGTCTCGCCACGACAGTTCAGGCGAGACATTTTGGCCGTCGCACGTGAATGGAGCGGGAATACGGCCTTCTTGCTGGAACATTGCGCTCGTGAGTTGCATGACGCTCCTAAAGTGATGATCTCTTTAGATGAAGAAACAGGGTAATTTTGTTTCTTTTGCACGCTGCAAAGCACATCAATGCACATGCAAATTCTTGAGAGCAAAGGGCATCCACCTAATCCATGGCTCCCTATCCAGAATGGCTGCACACTCTTGCATGGGGGTATCTAAGTCTCAGCTTCCTTTGTGCCGCCATTATGATTGTCGATGAAATCCGCCATCCACAGAAGATGATGATGATGAACTACGTCTGGCCAATGACCGCGCTCTACGGCGGCCCGGTTGCTCTCTGGGGATACTTCAAGTCAGCGCCGAAAATGACGAAGCGGCACATGAAGCAGATGCATCAGGAAATTCAGGCCGAACTACAACGTAAGCAGTCGGGCAAAGTGCGACAAATACCCGAGCAGTCCGGCGAAAGCGAACCCTCGCGCGAGCAGGTGGCAGTCGGTGTTTCTCATTGTGGCGCCGGCTGCACACTGGGCGACATCTCCGCCGAGTGGTGGGTCTTCCTCATGGGCTTGAAATTTGCCGGCGGCGAGTTTCCAACTCGCATCCTTCTGGACTTCCTGCTCGCTTGGAGTTTCGGCGTGGTTTTTCAATATTTCACGATCGCTCCCATGCGCGGCCTTTCGTTCGAGAAAGGAGTGATCCAGGCAATCCGCGCCGATACACTCTCGATCGTCAGCTTTCAGATCGGATTGTTTGCATGGATGGCGCTTACCTACTTCGTCCTCTTTCCCGGTCCGCATCTACATCCGACAGAAGCAGTCTTCTGGTTCATGATGCAGGTGGGAATGATCCTGGGATACTTCACTTCATACCCGGCGAACGTGCTCCTGTTGAAGTGGAAATGGAAAGAGAAGATGCCGCAATACAAACGCGAGATGAAGAAGATGATGCGCCAGCAGCAAGAACAACAACAGCAGGCTGCATGATTACGGCGCAGCGAAACTTTAGCTCAGTTCCCCACTAACTCGATCTCGCTGGTGTCGAGCTTTTCCTGTGGCCAACTGCTTGCCCGCGCCAGTAACACGCTCAACAGAGATACCCCTCCCAGCAGCGCAACGCAACCAGGCCAAGCTGCCCGTTGCCAGAACCAGTCTGTTGCCATGGCGCCCACGGTGCCGCCGAGATAGTAGAACGTTACATATAGGCCTGCCGCTGACGAACGCGCTCGCCCCGCGATCACGCCTGTCTGCACTGTCGCTGCCGCCTGTGCAATGAACACTCCCGACGAAAAGACTGCGAGTCCGGCGATCACGCCGGGCAGCGATTTGATTAGCGTGAGCAGCAGACCGGCGATCATCATCGCGCAGTACAGAACGGTAGTGCGGCGAAAGCCGAACCGGTCGAGAAACTTCCCCGACTGCGGTGTGATCACTACTCCCAACAGATAGACGAAGAAGATACTGCCGAGCTGTGCGGAATTGAGATGAAACGGAGCGCCGGCAAGATAAAAGTTCGCATAAGTGAAGCACCCCACCAGCGCCATCAAGACAGTCGCACCCATTCCGAAATTGGCCAGCAGCCGCGGATTACGTAGGTGATTCTTGGCATGACCAAGCACCTGCCCCAGGTCGTCGGCTCGTTTGAAGTTCTTCGCCAATGGCAGCCATGATCGCACCACCAGCGCGCCCAGCAAGTTCAGCACCGCAAGCACCACGAACGTGGCGCGCCAGTTCCAGTGTGTTGCGACCACGCCCGAAAGGAATCGTCCCAGAAATCCCCCAAGCACCGTTCCCGCCACATACGAGGACATGGCTCGTCCGACGGCACGACCCTCCCACTCCTCATTCACATAGGCAAGAATGACGGCAATCACGCCGGGAACAAACAAGCCCTGCGCGAAGCGCCAGAAAATCAGCGCCGCCAGGCTTCTCGACGTTGCCGCCAGCACGGTTGGAACGCTGATCAACAACAGCGACGGCACGATCACCTTTTTACGCCCTCGCCGTTCGGCAACAATCCCGATTATCGGCGCCGTTACAGCCGTCGCAAGGATCGTTGCACTCACCGTTAGGCTCACCGCCAGTTCGGAAGCATGGAACACCTGGCGGAAAAGCGGCAGCAGTGGCTGAGTCGAGTACACATTCAGGAAAGTGCACATGCCCGCCAGCATTGTTGCCAGCGTCGCTTTGTCGGGTTTCTCCAAGGCTGGACCTGAATTTCGAACTTCGATGATACGCGAACATCCATCTCCGCTCGGTGACCGATAACCGAAAACCGACCACCGTCCATCGAATACGGCGCCGCAGGCTAGTAAAATAGAGATGGTGCCCCATGGCTTCTTACCCGATCAAAACCTGTGTTATCTGCGGAGAGGAATTCGAACTCAAGCCCGATAAACCCGGTTTCGCGAACCGCTGTCCCGATTGCAGCGACGAAGAAAGCGCCGGACCATCGAAGCGCTCCATGAGCGCCGAAGAACGCCACAGCGAAGCCGAAGCGAACGCCGAGCGCCGCAAAGCCATGCGCGACCTGCTCTATCGCAAAGACAGCTAGTCCTCCAAAGCGGACAATTACTGCAAGTCATTCTTCTACTTACGTTCCAACCTTAGCCGGAATTTCCGGTTGGGGAGGAATTATGGAAACTATGAGCATGACTCAGGGACGCCTCCATTCGTGGGTTGTCTACGGAGCAATTGGGATCACCGGTGTGCTGATCTGGGCGGCAATTGCGGTACCTAACATGTTGCGTTCCCGCATTGCGGCCAATGAAGCCTCGCGTATCGCGCGCCAGCATGCCTTCATGCAAAACAAGACTGCCACTTCCGTTGACACCAACGTAACTAGATCGTTAGAAGCGCCTTCAACGCCCGGTACAGTTGAAGCCGCAACTACCGACCGTCGAACTATTCGTAAAAGCGCGCTCGATCTCATCGTCGGCAGTCCCAGCGGCACGATAGGCCAGATCACATCCATCGCGCGTCAGAACGGCGGTTACGTGGTCTCCTCCGATCTCACGGGCCGACAGGAGAATGAGCGCGGCGTCATCACCATCCGGGTTCCTGCCGCACAGTTCGACCTCGCGTGTAACCAGTTGAGGAAACTCGCGTCACGCGTAGAATCCGAGCAAACATCTGCCGATGATGTGACCATGCAATTTGTCGAGAACGAAGCTACGCTGCGTAATTTCCGCGCGGAAGAAGCTAGTTACCTCGAGATCATGAAGCAGTCCCGCCGCATCAAAGATACCCTCGAAGTTGCACAGCAGCTCAGTGACGTGCGTGGACGCATTGAAAGACTCCAAGCGCAGATCCGCACCATGTCGCTGGAAACGGAAATGGCGGCGATTCAGGTGACAGTAAGCGCAGAACCCATCGCCGTAGCTGGACAGCACTGGCGTCCGCTTTACGAATTGCGTGCCGCATGGAATGACGGCACAGACGCCATGACCACCTACGCAACCGCCATGATTGCCATCATCATGTACCTGCCAGCGACTTTGCTGTGGCTGGCGACAATTGTCGCCGCTGCAAAGCTCGGCTGGATTCTGTTGCGGTTAGCAATTCGCTTCTTCCGCGCGGAGAAACCTGAGCCAGCAGCGTCGTAAGCGCAACTCAACTCAGGGCACCTTCCACTCCCCACTCGTGTCCTGAGTCGCATAACGCATCGCAGCTCTCCCTGCCATACATCGCGCGGTGGGCCGTTGCCATCTCACTGGTATCCACCGAAAGAATTGTTTGCACCCCTAACCATCAAACACCAAGGAGTGTCTTCATGAAGATAGAGAGCATGCGCGATCTGTTTGAGTTCAAGCTCCGCCACGCCTACGACATCGAAAGAAAGCTGGTAAAGGAAGGTCTTCCCGGCATGATCCAAGGATCCAGTTCCCCCGAGCTGCGCCAGGCTTTCGAGCAGCACCTGGAGGAGACTCGCACTCACATCACTCGTCTTGAACAGGTTTTTGACAGCATTGGTGCCAGACCCGCCACCAAGGATGACGACGTTCTGGATGAAATGACAAGCGCGGCCGAAGACATCATCAGCGACATCGATGCTTCCCCGCTGCGCGATGCCGCGCTCATTGTCGGCGGCAATGAAGTCGAGCACTACGAAATGGCCATCTACGGATCGCTGGTCGCTTTCGCTCAGCAACTCGGCTTGGGCGATGCGGTCACCGCTTTGCAAGCAACGCTGCAGGAAGAAAAAGGCGCCGATGCCAAGCTGACGGCCATCGGCGAGCAAACTGTAAATCCTCGTGCCGCGCAGGAACGCCAAGCCGCTTAACCGAAACAGAACAAGAATTGAGACTCGGTGCCCCACTCAACGCTCTTTTCGTTGAGTGGGGTTTTATATCAAGGCACGATTTATGCGGCACAGCCATTCCTGGCTGTGCGGCGCCAACTCATCCCACGACCTAATTCTTTTTGCATCCTCGCCGCTGTCGAGTGACTCTCCATCGTAAGAGCCCTGGAGGATCCATGCCCGAAACTGTCCAGCAATACGTCGATCGGATCAACTCTTACGTCACTGGCACCGACCCGCTGTGCGTTCTCACGGAAACGCCCGCCCGCCTGCGTTCGCTTCTCGCGAACGTTCCCGATTCGCGGATGCGTGCACGCCCCGGCGCCGACCGCTGGTCGTTGCTCGAGATTGCCGCTCATCTTTCTGACGTGGAAATCGCCATCGGCTGGCGCACCCGATCCATCATCGGAGCGCCCGATGGAATTCCGGTCCAGGCCTACGATCAGAACGCGTGGCAGGAAGCATTCCGTTACAACGAGTGCGACATTGCGCCCACGCTCGCGGCGTTCACCGCCGCTCGTGAAAATAATCTTCGGTTGTATCGATCATTGACTGAATCACAGTGGAACAAGTACGGCCTGCATTCCGAGCGAGGACGCGAATCGGTGCGCGACATCATTCGCCTCCAGGCCGGACACGACCTGAACCACCTGCGCCAGATCGAAACCATCCTGCAGCACTAACGCTAGGTTTACGGGCCAAGCCGCTCGACTCACGGCTGCTTTACCTCTTCATATCCCACGATCTTCGTTGAACTCCGGAACTTCTTGTAATCGCGGAACGTCTGCTCTCCCGCGATCCGAAAATTCTTGAGCAGCGCGATCCGCGCATCGACGTTGTACGTCAAATGCAACGGCAGCCACACTTCGTCGTTTACTCGCGTCTGCTCCATCGCGAAATGCGCGCCTTTGTGCAATCGCGCGAGGAACAGTCCAAACGTCAGCGTGTCGAGCGCCTCCGCGTCTATCCTGGCGAGTTGCAGATCGGTCTTGTCCACCCACACGCGCCCGCGGAACTTCGACAGAAACTTCGACTCTTTCATGTGCGGCACAAACTCCGGACGCGGCTCCGCATCAATCACCCACGCTTCGCGCCCGCCGACCGGCTCCGTTCCCACCAGCTTGAAGTTGTACGCGTCTGCAACTTCGTTCACGAACTTGCGCCCGTCTTCGCGTTCCTTCTCTTCTTTCGCCTCGCGCTTCCGCCGATCATCCTCCGACTCGTTCTTTCGCTTATCGGTGACCTTCCGTATCTTCTCTTCTTCCTTCGCCGCGTCTTTCTCCGACAGAGGTTTGTCATCTTTTGCGATCAGCCGATTCACCTGCTCGCCATAAATCTCCATCACTTCGTACGTCTTCGTCTCCGTCGACTTCACCTGCCCCTTGCCGTCGAGCCGTTTCTCGACATCGCGCTCGATGTACGTGTAATCGCGCAGCCGCCGATCGTTCTCCTGATCCTTATCGGCCACAATGCGAAACAACTGCCGCATCTGCTCCTGCGAAATGTTCCCGTTTGCATCCGGTGTCAAATCGAACTTAGGCGATTCCTTCGTTATCTCAGTAGCCGGTTCGGAAATTCGAGTCGCCAGAGAAGACTGGTCGGTCTGGCCATGTCCCGTGTAAGGAAGAAACAACAGGAGGAGAGTGAGCGCTACCTTCAGCCTGCCCATACAGATAATGCTACGCTCGCGAGACTGGATCGGTTCCTTGTGTGTCGCCGCCCCACGATGTCCCATGGTGCCCCATTCAAGCCCTCAGTTGGCTTGAGTAGGGTAGTTGAAGCAAGAAACTTGGGAATGGGAGAACGACATTGGTACCCCACATCTGTCTCCTTTCGGCAGATGTGGGAATCACGATCGTCAGGAAATGGGTTGGATTTAGTTCAGCTTGCGGCGAAGCCCTGCGACTCCAAACAAACCGGCTGCTAAGAGGCTAAGGCTGGCAGGTTCGGGAGTGGCCGCGGCGCTGTACTCACGGAACGTGTAGTCGAAATCTGGGAACGGTTGATATCCCGGATTCGCAAAGACCATTCCGCCCGCATAGCCGTTATCCAGGTCACCCCAGATGCCTCCGGCATTGTTAATGGATTCAAACACCAGGTAGTAAGTCACCCCTGGCGTTACGGCCACAGGCGACCAGAATACGTCCACCCATTGGTCTGGCCCGACTGGACCGGACGTCGCACTGGCCAGTTCAGTTCCACCCTGCGTGGGTAGTCCTGTCCAAAGGCTGATGGTGATGCCATCGCTACCCTCCAGTGAGTACAGGTAGATACCAGCACCTGCCGAAGTATTCGCACTCGGCGTGAACGACTGTGCCAGATCAGTCTGGGAGAAGCCCGCCATGTAAGTGTTGGCGGTCGAGTCTTGCTGATCGATCACACTTGCTGAAAGCGACAGCGAGAGCCCAATGATCAATAATCCGATGCATAGATATGTCCTCATTCAAGGACCTCCTGGACCCTCAAACCCGTTAATGAATGGAGGGTATCAGAGGAATGCTTGCAAACTGCCTGCCAACGAGACTGTTAATTCTAAAGACCTTAATCGACTAACAAGTGGGCTTCGGAAAAGAGAAATGCACATCTAAGAGCAGATATTTGCCACTTCTGGCCGTCCATACCTGACGCAAGATGAGTTACAGAACTTCGGGTTATTGATTTGAGTTCGGCAGCAGAGACATGTTGGCATACAGAGGGCGAATGGTGATGGAGGCCGGTCGCCCTCGACCGGCATTCGCCTCGCGCTTCCGCCGATCATTCTCTGGATCCTTATCGGCCACAATGCGAAACAACTGAGTTTCACAGAAGCCAGAGGGAAGAAGCCTTTCACCCCCGCGGTGAAATCTTGAACGCTGCTGCCAGTCGACTTTTTACGCCCAGCTTTTTGTAGATGTGTTCCAGGTGTTTTTTCACAGTACGTGGACTTATGTTGAGGGCTACTGCGATTTCACGATTTGATTTGCCGCGGGCTATCCATCGGAGAACGTCGGTTTCGCGCCGCGTCAGACCCGGGTCTATCAGAATTGGAATCCTTCGTTTCGCGATCATCCCATCGCCCCTGGTTTCGTCCCATACTGCAGCCGTTACTGTGGTGAGAAAACGGGGCCTTGCCTCTGACAGCAAGACCCCGGAATGTTCCAGCGACTAGCGTTCACCCACATCAATCGATGGATACTGTGAGTTCACACTGTCCATGATCACAAATTTCTTGTTGTTAATGATGTAGCCAGTGACGGTTGTTGGATGGTCGCTGACGCTGATGCCACCATTCGCCGAAACCGAGTATGTATCGCTAAAGGCATCGTCAGGCTGAAGTCCCTGCGTGCTGACATAGTCCCCGACGCCCGTTGCAGTACCCGTGGCGAGCGTCAGCGTTTGCACGGATGCTTCCTGGCTCTGCCGAGTTGTTCTGGAGGTTCCCATAAAGTAGGTTCCATTCGCCGAAGAGAGGGTGAATGGGCCCCCGGTCTGTGCGCTGATCTCGCCTGCGCCCGCCGAGTTGCCACTTCCGAACATAAAGCCGGTATTGGCACCGGTCAGATACATAACGACTGGATTTTCCTTCCCCGGCTGAACTACTGTTACGCGTCCGTTGGAGGCAACCGTGTAAGTGCCCGACGGAGTGTTCGTGCTCAGAGTGCCTCCATCATCCTCGCTGATGGAAGCCGACCACGAACCGTTACCGTTAGTGGTGAAAATGCCCACATCAGCAGTGGACAGGGTTGGATCATGCGATCCAAGCACATAGAAGACGGCGGTTCCGTTTAGCGACGCCGTGTTGAAGGTGCCGGTCTGTGCGCGGACCTCGCCGGAATCGACAGGTTCCTCTCCCGGTGTATCCAGAGAGATCACCAGAAGATCGGACGCGTTCACCATATACATTGCGAACGTGGACGACATCTGGCCTTGAATGGAAAGATTCCCAGTGGAACGGCCATTGGCGCCGAAACTGGTATACGTTCCAGTGCCTCCCGAGCCGCCGCTCACGTTGCCGGCGTCGTTAGAATCGACCGAGAACGCCGTGAAGTTCCCATTACTGGCCTGTAGCGACCCGAGCGAAACAAACGGATTGCCAGCGCCATCGACGCCCGGCGTCATGAACGCGTAGCTGCCGCTGATTCCACTCCCGAACGCTGAGGGCGTTTGCTTGAGCAGTTGTCCAGATGCGATATAAGCGTTATTGCCGGTCTCCCATTCCACGATCCGCCCCTTGGTGGCTGCGCCAGAAGTGACCAGGCCCGTGGAGATTCGGGTGACGAATGTGCCGAAGGAAGTCGTGATGACCACACACCCTCTCCCATCGGCGCCCACAGAATAAGAGCTGGCATCCGTCGTAATCGTGGCGTGGACCGTGCCAAGAGCGCCGTTGGTATCCGCTTCACCTCCAGTGATCTTG
This sequence comes from uncultured Terriglobales bacterium, assembly GCA_964460935.1. Classification (GTDB taxonomy): domain Bacteria; phylum Acidobacteriota; class Terriglobia; order Terriglobales; family Acidobacteriaceae; genus DATMXP01. The sequence continues at coordinate 17,263 of CAYWSM010000179.1, forward strand.
CCCGTACCATCCGCGGTAAACGAACCGACGACAGTTAGGAATCCATTTGCATTGAATCCACTCAGGCTGAATGCATACATGCCGTTCAGGATTGACTCACTCCCCTGCGTGGTGCACGATGCGCTCACGGAAGTGATCGTAAAGCTCATCGTGTCAACTTTACTGGTGTCCGTAACCGAAGTAGCAGTGAGAGTCGGTGCGTTATCCGGAGCCCCCGGAACTGTTGCCGGCGGCGTATAGGTAACGCTGCTACTGGTTGGATTGCTCAGGACGCCGCATCCCGGCTGGCAATCCGTGCCGTTGGCAGTCAGCGTCCAGGTAACTCCCTGCGTGTCATGCTGAACTACGGCATTGAACGTAATGGCTGCTCCACCCGCCTGCACGCTCGATACCTTGTTGGTGATCGTGACGATGATCGGCTGCGCTGCGACACTCATGCTGTAGTCGTGTGTTGCACTCCGGCTGGCCGCATCCGTGACCTGTACCGTGAACTGCACACCCGCCTGCACAGTCGTCGGCGTACCGGAGATCGTCACTGAGTTCGACGTGCTATTGCCGAGAGTCAGTCCTTCCGGCAACGTGCCCGCGCTGATGGACCATGTGTACGGCGCCAGTCCAGCAGCCGCCTGTATCGTCTGGCTGTACGGCGTGCCCACAGAGCCGTCAGGTAGCGACGCTGTCGTGATTGTCGGTGGACCCGGGTTGTCGATTTGGATCGTGAATGCTGCCGACGCAGACTGCTTGGGATTCGAACTGTCCAGCACGGTAACGGTAATCGGGAACGATCCGGTTTGCGTAGGAGTGCCCGATAGTGCGCCTGCGGTGCTCATGCTCATGCCCGGAGGCAGTGCTCCGGTTTCAGTCCACGTGAACGGCGAAAGTCCGCCGTTGGCGACAGTGAAGGAGAAGCTCGGATAGGCAGAGCCGTTCGTGCCTGCCGGAGGTGCGGTTGCCGCGATCACCGGCGCGGCGGGATTCTTCACGTCAAGTGAGTAGTCCTGCGTCGCCGATACTCCAGCAGTGTCCTGCACTTTCACGGTGAACGCATACGGGCTTTGAGTGGCGTTCGCGTTTGGCGTGCCGGAGATTGTCCCGTTGCTTAATGTCAATCCCGTGGGAAGAGCGCCTGCCGAGATCGTCCACGTAAGCGGCGCTGTGCCGCCGGTCACCGGAATGTTGAACGAATAGGCGGTGCCGTTGGTTGCGGCCGTGGGTGTTGGCGTGGTTGCGACCGCCGGTGCGGCATTGATGGTGATCGTGATGGCGGCCGACTTGGTGGTATCGGAAATCGAGGTTGCAGTTACCGTGGCTTTGCCTGCCGATGCCGGCGCAGTGTAAGTAACCGCACCTGTGGTTTGACCACTGAGCGTTCCGCCTCCGGAAATATTCCATGTAACGCCGGCGTTTTTGGCGTCGTTTGTCACCGATGCCGTAAGACTCTTCGTCTGTCCCACATCAAGCGACGCCGTTGTTCCCTGCGTGATGCCTACTGAAATTGACGCGTCCTTTTTCCCGCTGCTTCCACAACCTGCCAGAAATGATAAAAGTGCAAGTACAGCGAAAACCCTTTTGCCTCTGAGCATCCTTTTTCCTCCATGAGCTGTAGGAACTCGGTGTTGTTCATCTGGGGGAAAAACGTTGGCGTCGGCAGTCTCGGTAAAGCGATCTCTCCCACCCCGAAGGCCTCCGAAGACGTTTCGTTTTTAAACAGCCGGATTCCTGGGACAGCTTGCGTGGGAAGATAGGTTGGTCACAATACGCCTTTCGGCGTATGACCTCGGTGCAGAAACTAACGTTTGTGTGACTTATGCTTGTCCAGGGCGATTAGAGCCGAGTGCAATGGCGGCGGCACTGGTGCGCGTTTCCACGCCGAGCTTGAGAAAGACATGTTCGACATGTTTCTTAACTGTGCCGATGCTCGTGTTAAGGATCACTGCAATCTCTGCATTGGTCTTGCCTTTTGCGATCCAACTCAGCACTTCGATCTCACGTGGAGTAAGTCCGTAGCGATCGAGTCCGCGATTTTCGACACCGCTTACGTTCTCCTGCATCAACAGCATGTTCGTGCCATCACGCGTGAGCAGCCGGATAGCAAGGCTCTTCCCGTCCTTGTGATATACCGCCGGTGAAAGAGGCTCCGGAACCTCAGTCGTAAACAGCAGCGTATTCTGCTGACGCGTCCATTGCAGCAGTTCGTCAGGCAATAAGCGGTCCACGCCGCGTGTGATTCCCAGGTATTCAGCCAGATATTGGCATGCCGTTGCGTTGATCATCCTCACCCGCCCGTTTGGCTCACAGATAATCACGCCGATTCCCAGGCTTTCCACACTTGCGTTCAGCGACTGCAACTGTCGCTGCATTCGGCTCACGATGCGCGCGTTGCGCCAGGCCTGGCTCAGGTGCGGGCGAACAATGTCGGCGATTAACCGCTCGCGGTCGGAGAAGATTCGTTTATCGTGCCAGCCGATGCCAATCACGCAAGGTGGCGGGCTAGGCACCGTAATACAGAGGGCATCCTCAATTTCATAAAGCCGATAGAAGTCGTTGTGCAAACCACGGTCGTGTAACTGCCGGCGGCTCCAAAAATCGGAGATTCTCATCGCTCGGCGCCCGCCGCCCGCCGCGTAGTGCAACACCGGATGCTCGCTCATGTGCTGTGCCCAGAGTTCCGAAGCATGAGCGCAGCCCAATTCTAGCGAGCTGACCCAATCGTGGGACTCGTTGCTCAGCGGATACATCTCGTTGTAGGTGACATGGGCAGCGGGAATGAGCTGCGGGAGGGTATGCACCAGCCGTCGAACGAAGTCATCAAAACTCAGCTCGCGGAGTGCATAACAATCTCTAACTGTGCGCCGAATGGACCGGAGGTCCGACTGCCTCAACTGTTCCATCGTTCGTTCCTGTTGAGGGTTGGACACAAACCCTACGCCGAAAGGCGTATTCGACCGCATCTTATCAGCAGGTTATGAATCGTCAGCATTCTTTTTCATCACAGTCCCCAAAATGGGAAACGTGCAGATGCTAACGACGTTCTCCGGATTTCTGTTGCGACGCGAGATGTAACTATAAAGTTACAAACTTGGCTCGCCAGTTCACCCGATCATCTGATATCCAGATAACCAGCTATTCAGATAACTCTTCTCTCCGCTTCGCCAGGTACTCCGCCTCCGTCCGGTCCATGCGGAACTTCATATCGAAGAATCCGGCAATAGTTTCGAACTCCTCAAGGTTCCGGTATTCCAGCGTGATCTTTCCCTTGCCACCGTTGTCATCAATGTGGACACGGCATCCGGTGATCACGGTGATGCTTCGCTCTACTTCCACAACGTTCGGATCCTTGCGCGGAGCTTCCTTCACCTTCCTCGTCTTCGGACGGCCCCACTCAGCCACCAACTGTTCAGTTTGGCGCACCGACAATCCACGCTCCTCGATCTTCTGCGCCACCAGCACCTGGTCCGCTGGATGGTTCAACGCCATCAGCGCCCGCGCGTGCCCCATCGACAAGGCGCCCGAACGAATATCCGTCTGCACCTCCGCCGGGAGCTTCAGCAGCCGCATGTAATTCGCAACCGTCGCGCGCTCTTTTCCCGTTCGCGCCGCGATCTGCTCCTGTGTCAGACCACACTTCGACGACAGCTTCTCGAACGCCGCCGCTTGGTCCAGCGGATTCAGGTCCTCGCGCTGCAGGTTTTCGATGATCGTCAGCTCAATTGCTTGCTCGTCCGACAGTTGCCGAACGATCGCCGGAATCGTCGCCTTTCCCGCTCGCTCGGAAGCCAGCAACCGCCGTTGGCCGGCAACGAGCTGCAACTTCCCTCCCGGAAGCTGCCGCAGGATGACCGGCTGCATCACCCCCTGAACCTTGATCGACTCCGCAAGTTCCTCGATTCCCTTGGGATCGACGTTTACTCGTGTCTGGTACGGATTTGCCTCGATCTCGCCGACTGGAACCTCGCGCACCGACTCGCCCGTTTGCGACTGCGCCTGAATGTTCGGCACAGACGCCGCTTGTCCGTTGCCGCCGCGCGCCGCCGGAATTAGCGCTCCTAATCCACGCCCCAACACCTGTTTCTTCTTATCCATCTCCGACCCAATCACGAACTTTTCTCCACTAAGTTATTGTCCATCAATATTTTGCAGAAATTGTTCCACGTGGAACAATTTCATTGCCCCGAATTCACCAGTTCCGTGGGTGCCCCATTCAAACCTTCCGCTGGCTTGAGTGGGGTGGTTGCAGCAACCATTCTTCCCATAATTTCCTTTGCCAACTTGATGTACGCCTCGGCGCCACGCGATCGCGGATCATACGCCAGAGCCGGTTTACCGTGGCTCGGCGCTTCCGCCAGCCGAATATTCCGCGGAATCGTCGTCTCGAATAGCCGGTCGCCGAAGTAGTTCTTGAGTTCCTGCGCAACATTCTGCGCCAGATTTGTGCGGTCATCGTACATCGTCAGAACGACGCCTTCGATCTCCAGTCCCGGATTGAAACTCTGCTTAATCCGCTCCACCGTATCCAGCAGTTCGCTGATTCCTTCCAGCGCAAAGTATTCCGCCTGCATTGGAATCAGAACCGAGTCGGCGGCGACTAGCGAATTCAGGGTCAGAAAATCCAACGCCGGCGGACAATCCAGAACGATGAACTTGAACTGCTCTTTCAGCGGCTCGAGAGCTTTTCTCAGGCGAAATTCACGATCTTCGCCAGAAACGAGCTCGACGTTCGCGCCGATTAGGTCTTTGCTCGCTGGAATGGTCCAGAGTCCCTCGACGGCCGTGGTTTGCATCGCCTGGAATGGCTGTGCGTCGCCCATGAGCACGTTATATGTGCTCACGCGAGTCGGATCTTTCTGGAATCCCAGACCGGAGGAGCTGTTGGATTGCGGATCGCAATCGACCAATAAGGTGGGAACTTCGGCGGCGGCAAACGAGGCCGCAAGGTTGATGGCGGTGGTGGTTTTGCCCACGCCACCCTTTTGATTAGCTACAGCGATAATTCGTCCCATGGGGTTTGAAGAACGAGAGCGTTTTGAGTTTATCAATCTGTGAGGCGGAAGCAAGAACCGAAATCGGTGCACGCGAATGTTCCACGTGGAACAATTTGGCGGAAATGGGAAATGTTCCACGTGGAACAATTTGAGTAACTTCTTTGGTTACTGGAGGTTACGTTATAGATTCGGGCTTGTGGATGTTTTGTGGAAAGTGAGCTGGGGCTGGAATGCGGAACACGGCGAGATTTGAAGCTTTGGTCCACTTAACGGGAAGAAGATGGCCAATTTGGTCCACTTTGATCCTACTAGATCCGAGTTTATTCCTATTTTGGACCACATTTACTGTCTGGATTCCCGTTTCGGAATTCCTGTGGATAATTCAGATGGCTGCGGGGAATCAGATTGTAAACACAGACTTGTTAATAGATCTAAATTGGGTGCACTCGTCCCACTTTTGTCAGTAACAGCGTCAATTTTCCGTTAAATGACGGACAACGATGGCCCGGGAGACGGGGCTGTCGGCCACATTAACTATTTTGGTTCAATGAGCTGAACAACACGATTTTGAGAGTTGGGGATGGGGATTTCGGGGTGAAAGTGCCAGGTGAGAAGGACTTGCCGGGCGCGGGAGATCTGGGGGGAAGAGATCAGGAGGGCGAGGCCGCAGAAACGGGATGGGGGATAGGGGATAGGGGTTTGGTTGAAGTCAGTGATAGCGGGTCGAGGGCGACCGGCCTCCATAACAACAGATCGGACGAGATTGGCGGCAGTGGGGAGGATGGAGTCGAATTTTTCGACGGCGCGGAGCGTGACGATATCAGCGGAGGCGGGCGGGAGCGCCTCGGCGCGGACGTTCTGCACCTCGGCCTCAAGGTGAAGCGCGCGCAGCACTTCACGGAGAAAAACGGCCTTGGTGTGGTGGGCTTCGACTAACGTTATCGTTATATCAGGGCGGAAGACCAGGAGGGGGATGGCGGGGAAGCCGGCGCCAGAGCCGAGGTCGAGGACATCTGGACATCTGGTTATCTGAATATCTAAATATCCAAGGGCTTTCAACCCAAACAGTTTCGAGGCGAGGAAGAAGGATTCTCCGAAGTGTCGTGTCACGATCTGTGCGGGATCGCGGATGGCGGTGAGATTGGTACGGGCATTCCAGCGGAGGAGGAGATCGAGGTAGGTGGACACCTGGGCGAGCTGGGTGTCGGACAGGGTTTCAACGTAAGGCTGGAGAAGGCGGGCGATGTCCATGAATGGATGATGGTCGATGGATAGTGAGCGAAGTGTCAAGGAGGGAGTAGGAGTTGGGGGTTAGGGGTTAGGGGTTAGAAAAGTCACTCAACCAAAGAAGGGGAACGCGAGAGATTCTTACTTGCTCCCACCCCGGTTTCCTCAGGGCAGCTCCCGCCTTCTGGACTTAAGGGGAACCGTCTTTGGGAAGTATTGTTTCCCCTGACCCATCCTTCGTCAACAAAGCAAATGAGGATGAAGAACCGCACCCGATGTACCGAAATTCCGAATCTGGAACAAATCTCAGAAAAACGTAAAGGGTTGGCGGGGCTGGGCTATACTGCGCCTTCTGAACCAAGGACTGGGACTGGCCTATGAACACCTCATCGGTGTTGAAATCTACGTGTTTCTTCCTGTGCTTTTCTCTTGTGACTGTGTTTACGGTGGCGCAGACCTCGCCTCACTCTTCCGAATCTGATCCGGGCAAGCAAGCATTTGTTATCGACAGCATGCATACCGATCTGCGGTTCGAGCCGGATGGCACCGGTGCGAAGCGACAAACGGCGCGAATCCGTATTCAGAGTGAAGCAGGGGTGAAGGTTTTTGGCACCGTGCGCGTGGGATACAACTCGGCATTCGAGAAGGTTGACGTCGAATACGTGAGAGTTACAAAGCCGGATGGGACGAAACTGACTGCCGATACGAGTGCAATACAAGATCTGGCCGCAGAAATCCAGCGTATCGCGCCACAGTACAGTGATTTTCGGGAGAAGCACATTAATGTTCCCGGTCTCAGACCGGGCGATCTGTTGGAATATTCCATCGCAACGAAGATTACGGCGGCTATGATTCCGGGACAGTTCTTCGTCGATTACGAGTTTCAGAAAAGCACGATCACACGTGATGAGGAGTTGAGTATCGACGTTCCGGCGGAACGGGCACTCAAGACGAAGTTTGCCAAAGGGTTTGAGCCTACGGTTCGTACGGAAAACGGACGGAAGATTTACGCATGGACCCGCGCTAACAACTCGATCAAAGAGCCAGAAGAGAATGGGGAGGATGAGACCTCCGACGAAATCCTCGATGTGCAGATATCGACATTTCAGAGCTGGGGCGAAGTGGCGAAGTGGTACGCAGACCTGGAGCGGCCCCGGCTGGAAGTTAATGACGCGGTACGCGCAAAGGCGACGGAACTCACCAAGGGATTGACAACCGACGAACAGAAGATTGAAGCGATTTATAACTACGTGGCGACTAACGTCCGATATCTGGGATTGTCGTTTGGGCTGGGGCGTTACCAACCGCACGCGGCGTCGGAAGTGCTGGTGGATCAGTATGGCGACTGCAAGGACAAGGAGACGTTGACAGCATCGTTACTCGCCGCCGTAGGGATCAAAGCTGATGCAGTGTTGATCCATAGCTCGCGCAAACTCGATGAGGATGTGCCCTCGCCCTCTCAGTTCGACCACCTGATTGGCGTAGTGACTACGGCACAAGGGGACGAGTACCTGGACACAACAGTTGAAGTAGCCCCGATCGGGTTCCTGGCGAACCCGCTGCGAGGAAAGCGGGCGCTGCGGGTGAAATCCACGGGAGAAGGCGTGCTAGTGAAGATGCCGACTGACTCGCCGTATCCGGAGAAAGAGGTGACGGAGATCGAGGCGAGCTTGAACGAGAAGGGCGACCTGGAAGGGGATGTTACTCATACCGCACAAGGTGGGCCAGCACTCATTTGGCGCGCGCTGCTGCGTGCGACCGCCGAGGCTCAGTGGGATCAATTGATGAAGAACGTGTTGGCAACGGCGGACCTGAAACCGGAAGTGACAAACGTGACAGCGACTCCGATACCGGAGCTGCAGAAGCCGCTTGTCGTGAAGTATCACTTCGTGCAAAAGCAATATCTGAACTTGGCACGCCATGATGACCAGTTGAAGCTGCCGATGATTCCGCTTAATGTTCGGCCGGCGGCAACGCCGGAGCAGAGAAAGGATCCAATCCGGATTGGCAAGCAAGATATAACGATAAAGTTAAAACTGAAATTACCCTCGAACATCACCGTAGTAGCACCGTCAGTGACGGTGAAGTCGGAGGACTTCGCCGACTTCCGTGCAAATTACTCGTTCGAAGGTCACGAACTAACGGCAGAGCGGACCTTTCGGATGAAGGTGGATGAGATACCACGTAAGCGGTACCTGGACTACAACCAGGTATACGAAGGGATCAGCGGCGATCAAGAGCAGAAAGCGACACTGATGTACAAGATGCTATCCAACTCTGTGCAGGTGGCAAAGAAGAGTGCGCTGAAAGAAAAAACGCTGCCAGGGAACTCGGATTCGGCGAACCTGGTGAAAACCGCCAAGGCCGCAATACAGGCCAGGGACATCGGGCAAGCGCAGCAAGTTCTGGAAAGTGCGGTTAAGAGCAATCCGCAGGACGCGGAGGCATGGTCGTTGCTGGGCAACATCTATCTCATAAAGCGCGCTCTCGACTCGAGCTATGGCGACAAAGCGATCATTGCCTATCGAAAGCAGGCTGAGATCGATCCGAAGAGTGGTGGATGGAAGCAACTGGGGATGGCGTATTTCCTGATGGGGAAGTACAGCGATGCCGCCGATGCGATGGCGAAGCAGTCGGAGATGACACCGGAGGACCCGTCGATCAGCGGCATGCTCGGGAATGCATTGCTGATGGCGAAAAGACCAAAGGAGGCCATTGCTCCACTGGAGAAAGCCGTCGCGAGCGGAACGAAGGATGCAAGTACGCCTGTTTTTCTAGCGAAGGCGTACTACCTCGCGGGCGAGAAAGAAAAAGGTGACGAGAAAATAAATTCGATGCTCACTGGCGAAGTAAGCCCGCAACAACGGGCATCGGTGGCGGAGATACTTGCGGAAGTGAACCAGTCGCCTGATCTAGCCGAGCAGCAAATTCAAATGGCGCTCTCCGATGCCTATTCGCAACTGCAAAGCACAGATATCAAACTCGCCGACGAGCCGGAGTTGCAGCGTGCGTGGCGCATGGCGAAGATATGGGAAAGCGCCGGGTGGGTGTACTTCCAGCACGGGAACCTGCCTCGGGCGCGGCAGTACCTCGAGGCGGCGTGGGCTTGGTCTCCGCAAATACAAGCTGGCGACAGGTTGGCGCAGTTGTACCAGAAGCAAGGACGGAACGACGATGCGATCCGGATCTGGGCACAAGCGATGTCGACACAAACGATCGAACATCCCGATGTACGGCAGCATTTTGTAGAGGCGGTCGGCAACGCAGACCTCCCCGATCGGTTGACGGCCCAGCACCGTCTCGACTTGCAGGAGATGCGAACACTGGATGTAGAAAATCCGCAGAAGATTTCGGGCACAGCGGAGTTCTACATCCTAGTGGGCAACGGTTCGAAGATCGAAGACGTGGATTTTTACAACGGTGATGAGAAGGTAAAGGAGCTTTCGACACACCTGAAGCAAGCGCGTCTTGAACTTCCAATGCCGGATGAAGAGCCTATCCACATTCTGAGGACTGGAATTCTGTCGTGTTATAGCCTGAGTCCGACGTGTAAGTTCGTGCTGACTCCGGGGCCATCCATGCTGATGATGGGAGGTCGGTTTTAGAACAAGTTTGCCCCGCCATATCGGCTGCGCTCCGACTTCAACGGTACCAAAAAGAAATGGATGCTGATGTGGACCCCGCACTCACGG
>CAYWSM010000180.1:0-6526 GCA_964460935.1 uncultured Terriglobales bacterium
CGATCAACCAACCGAACGGCGAGAACGCCAGCGTTACCCCCTGCGACTTATGCTCGATGTGCATTGCGTGCAGCAGAATGCCCTGAAGGCGGTATCTCGTGATGCGAGCGAAATAGGCATTTCCTTCTTCTGCGATCAGGCCATCCCTCCCGGGTCGCAAATCGAGTTTGATGTGCACGTACCGGAAGGGCTCGTGGAAGAGGTTCGTGTGTTCGTCCGCGGCAAGGGCAAAGTGATACGCAGCGAACAGCGTCCTCAAGGCCACTACCTGGTGGCCGTGAAGGCTTTCGGATTTAAGTTCATGCGGGTAGCCGGCAGCGCTAACGCTGGTACTGATTAGGCTGTGGACCTTCTTCCAGCATGGTGCGATTCAGGATCGCGCCTTCCCGCGTGTAACTGGCCATCTCGAAATCCTGGGTGAGTTCGAGCGCGTCGGTGGGACAGGCATCTTCGCAGAGTCCACAGAACATGCAGCGGCTGGTGTCGTAGGTGAAGTGAACCAGTTCCTTGCGGCGCGTCTTTTCGTTGCGAACGGAGGTGACGACAATGAGATTTTCCGGACAAGCGACGGCGCAGAGATCGCACGAGATGCAGAGCGTTTCGCCGTTATCCGGATTGACGTTCAGCCGTGGCGCTCCGCGGTACCGTTCCGCGACATGAGGACGCTCAAGTGGATACTGCTCGGTATAAACATTTTGCGGATGCTGGTAGCGGAATGTGAGCTTGAGGCCCTTGAGAAGATCCACCATCAGGACGCGGTCGATTGCCTGTTTGAAAAGCCCCACGATCTCACCCTCGAAATCAGTGGGGCTAGTGTAGCGCTAGAAGCAGAGGAAAGTCACTTTTTGCAGCTTCCACCTAGATCGCGGGCGCCATTGACCTGGATCGCCTTGCCGTTGAAATCTTCGCCAGTGAGCTCAACCTGGTGATTGACCATGGAGTTCAGCGAAGCGGTGTTTCCCTGGATGTGATACGTCTTACCATTCGCCTTGAACTGGTAATTGTTCAGGGAACCAACGAGGCAGCCGGTGAATATCTGGTTATCATCGGCGGGCTGCTGCTGCGCAGCATTGGTCGTGACCGATGTCCCCGCAGTGGGAACGCCTTTGTCCTCGTTAGCCGTGCTGGCCTGCGACTGCGGAGCGGCCGTTTGCGGCGTCGTGGGCGGCGCGGATGGCTGAGATACACCACCGCCAGGCTGCGGCTGGGGTTCAGGAGTGGCCGTTCCGGCCGGCGCTGTGCCGGTGGTTCCAGTCGCGCCAGTTGTGTTCGCGGGTTGCTGTGCGGTTCCGGGCTGAGCCGTGCCGGCGTTCGAAGCGGCGGCGCTGCCACAGGCCTGACCTGTGTCCTGTACGCTCTGGGCGTAGATCGTCGGCGTTTGCGCCTGTGGATCGGACAAGCCCTGCACCTTGACGATGTGGTTTTCCTGATTCCAGAGAGCAGCGCCGTTACCCTTAACGTTCCAGCTCTTGTTGCTGGTCGGGTCGGCGACCTTAAATTCTCCAAACCACTGCGTCATGCAGCCTGTGACCGCGGCTTGTGCCGCCGCAGTTGGCTGCGCGGCGGCTGGAGCGCCTGCCTGTGCCCAAGCGACGGTCGATCCTAAAACAGCTACAACGAACAACCCGGCGAAACGGTTCATGGATAACCTCATAACTGAATATCTGACTTCCCCACCCAGCGATTACACTTCCAAGGGGTTGGTTGTGCTTGTGCTTCGAGGGACGAGCACCTTAATCCGTGGGATGCGTGTAGCCTATCAAAAGTGGCACTCAGGAACTACTAATACTTTTTATGAATCCGAACACTTCAGTTTATGGGCACTGACGACGAATTGTGGATGGAAGAGGCTCTGCGCGAGGCCCAGCGCGGGTTTGCGCTAGGCGAGGTACCCGTCGGCGCCGTCGTGGTGTGTGACGGACGTGTGATAGGACGTGGAGCCAATCGCCCAATTAGCAGCTCTGATCCGACGGCGCACGCCGAAATTCTGGCGCTGCGCGAGGCCGGACAGCAGCTCGGAAATTACCGGCTGAGCGGGTGCGATCTGTACGTGACGATTGAACCTTGCGCGATGTGCGCGGGAGCGATCACGCATGCGCGCATCAGGAGACTAGTGTACGGCGCGGACGATGCAAAAGCCGGCGCGGTGAAATCGGTGATGCAGGTGCTGAATCATCCGCAACTGAATCACCGCGTGGAGGTCGTCAGCGGAGTGCTGGCCAGCCGCGCGATGGAGATGGTGCAGGCATTCTTCCGCGAGCGCAGAACGAAGTAGCAACGATTTGGTATCATAGAAATTCGGTGCTGCTCCCGCGGCACCGTTCTGTTGTAGAGCAGAATTTGATCGGCGGACGCTGGCGACCACACAGCGCGTCCGCGGCGCGGAGAGATGGCCGAGTGGTTGAAGGCGCGCGCCTCGAAAGCGTGTATACGGGAAACCGTATCGGGGGTTCGAATCCCTCTCTCTCCGCCACCTATTTAATCCCATCTGTTGACGCAATACAGGAGTAAAGCAGTACAAGCTTGTCGTCCTTTACAATCGAGCTATAATCCAAAGTCTCCTCAATGCACTTGCTCTGGTGCATTGTGTTTCAGGCGGTGATCTGCGAACGGCATGGCGAATAAGCGTACAAAGCCTCTACTGAAGCTGCGGATTCAGGGGCCGGGTGTCCGGCAAGGAGCTATCTCCGTCCCTGATCTGATCCGCATATGCCAAGCCGCACAGGATGCGGTCAATCGTCAGGCGGAAGCGATGCGTGGTGGGCAATCGCTACGCCCCGGCCCAAAATCTGCTGTCGTATATCAGGAATGCACACTCGAACTCACTGGCATAAAGAAGGGAAGCACGGTTCTGCCTTTCGCTCTGGCGAAGCCTCAACAACCCCTTCCAGAAATGACCACATTTGGAATTGAAGTCGTTCAGGAAGTCGCAACGGCAGTGAAGGCGCTTGGTTCTCGCAGGCCGCCTAAGAAGGCGCACTTCGAGCCGGGCGTACTCATCAGTCTGCGTGATATGGGTGAAGTTCTAAATAAGGATGTCACGAAAATCGAATGGATCGTGCCGGGCAAAGGCAAGCGTCCTGTAAAAGCGATTTTTGACAAGCGAGTGCGTGAGAGAGTCACTGAGCGAATCAAGGCACCTTCTACTCGCCCCGAAACCGTCGAAGGCGTTTTGGAAATGGCGGACTTCAAGGAACAGGATCACAAGTGCCGAATCCATCCGCTCGCCAGTCAGCCGATCCTCTGCACGTTTACGGGTGAGCAAGAACAGGAAGTTTACGACGCCCTTCGCAAGCCCGTGAAGATAGAAGGCACTGCATCGGTCAATCCAAATAACGGGAAAGTTGAATCAATTGCGATCAACAAGATCGGTATCACAGAACAGCTATTGGTCGGAGCAAAGGAATTCTATTCAGGAAAATCACTTGAGCAACTTGCCGAAGCTCAGGGTGTCACTCCCCTTACCAATCCCAAGATACTCGTTGGCGGCTGGCCTGAGGGTGAAGATGTAGATGAATTTCTGGAGGACATCTATTCAAGCCGAGGAGCCTAACCGCCAACACTATGGACGCCGTCCTGTTGGACACTGACGTTTTTTCATATTTGATGAGACCGAAAGATACACGGGGAGATGCGTATCGGCCCTACGTTAGGGGGAAGACTGTCGCTATCAGCTTCGTTACAGTGGGTGAGCTTTACTATGGTGCAGAAAAGAAGAAATGGTCTAGCAAGACACTCTCACATCTTCAAGAGAAATTGAAGGCCGTAGTCGTTGTTCCTTATGATGAAGAACTCTGCCGGACATACGGCCGGGTGCGTAATTCATTGCCATTGGGCCTTGTAGTCGCAGGAAATGATCTTTGGATCGCATGCTGTGCGATCCGCCATTCCATTCCTCTCGTCACTAACAACCGAAAGCATTTCGAGCGCATTCCCGGTTTGAATATCATCAGTGTGTCACCATCCAAGACGGCTCCGGTGCCAGTAACAGAAGATTTATTCAAGACCGCAGCGCCGGATAAGGCAACTGATTAGGAATGAATTACCGGGGTGCACTACTTTTATCAGATTTCCTAAACAACGAAGTACTTCGCGTCCGGATGGTGCACGATGATTGCCGAGGTGGACTGCTCGGGTTCGAGGAGGTATCCGGTGGTGAGGCGGACGCCGACGTTTTCTTCCGGCTTGAGCAGTTGGAAGAGCTTGGTCTGGTCTTCGAGATTCGGGCACGCCGGATAACCGAACGAGTAGCGCGAGCCGCGGTACTTCTGGTGGAAGAGATCGCCGATGTGGTGCGAGTCGTCACCGGCGATGCCAAGTTCCTCGCGGATGTTCTTGTGCACAAGTTCGGCGAGGGCTTCGGCGGTGATAGAGATAGCGCGTGTATTCGCCCGCCTGGAAGAGCTTTTGGCTTTCTTCCGTGGCGCGGAGAGATGGCCGAGTGGTTGAAGGCGCGCCTTGAAAGCGTGTATACGGGAAACGTGTCAGGGTTCGAATCCTTCTCTCTGCCAGGATTCTCCTCACGTGCATAGATGCTTCGTCGGACTAACGTCCTCCTCAGGATGACCTGCGGATAGGGGATCTTGCGGACTGAGGTCTGCTTGCAATAGCAAGGCTCGTCCGCTGAAGGTTGTTACGAAATCCAATCGTCCGCTGGCGCGGACTCGATTTTGTTCCACTCTTCGTTTCCCAGCACTTCGTGCTGGGCTATTTTCATTCCTCCGCTACGCGGATTGCGAGCCCCAGTGATCTCCCCGTGCATTCTCATTTGTTCGTAGTGGTGTGAACCTGAATTGCTGCTGCGGGGGGTATCAAGAAACTTTCGAACCAGGCTAACCGTGTACTCCGGACTCTCTTCCATCAACCAGTGTCCCGCGTGTGGAACGATCGCCTCCTGAACATTGGTTGCCACATGGCGCATGATAACCGCTTGGGTTGCACCGAACGACTTCTCACCACCTACGGCCAAGACGGGCATCGTCAGCTTTACCTGTTCGAAGACTTTGTTGTCCGACGCATCGGTGGAAAACGCGGCGAACTGGGCGAACCCGGCCCGCATGCCTCCAGGTTGCGCGTAGGTGGCTGTGAAGAAGTTTCTTGTCGCTTCGTCGGGTTTCGACGGATCACCCGTGAAATCATTCCAGATTCGATCGAGATAGATGCGCTCACGGCCGGCTACCAATCGCTCGGCCTCGGGACCGTGAAAGTTGAAATGCCATACGGCGGGATTTAGGAGAATGGTGTTCCACGGCTCGATGCCGGGAATAGGAGCATCCATTACCACCAAATGATCAACTTTGTCGGGGTACATCGCGGCATAGGCGTAAGCGACCATGTTGCCGATGTCGTGCGCGACGACAGAAGTTTTGTCAAAACCGAGTGTCGTTACAACAGCACGGATATCTTTGGCTTCCGTTTTCTTGTCGTAGCCACCCTCGGGCTTTGAGGATCTGCCAATGCCACGCAGGTCGGGAACTACGACCGTGTGGTCCTTCATCAGGTCAGCAGCCAACGGCGCCCACGAATCGCTGTTTTCGGCATATCCATGCAGTAGGACAACAACAGGCCCCGCACCTCCCCAACGAACGTAAATATCCGCGCCTGCCGGGCTGTGAATTGTTTTCGCCTGAAAGCTGGTGGGCAGCGAGGGTTGGGCGTGAGTGGAAGTCGTTAGAACAGCAAGAACCGCAAAACATGCCAGACGTCGCATTGTCTTTCCTTCGGAAGTATGGTTTCGTGGCTTGACAGAACGAGGGCCCCACAATTTTGAGCCGGGTCGGGCCATTGTACGCGCCCGCTCCGCCAAATTGAGGTTCTTGCGAGGCGTCTAGAATCGTCCGCTAAGTCTTCGCAGATTTCCCATCTAAACAACGAAGTACTTCGCGTCCGGATGGTGCACGATAATTGCCGAGGTGGACTGCTCGGGTTCGAGGAGGTATCCGGTGGTGAGGCGGACGCCGACGTTTTCTTCCGGCTTGAGCAGTTGGAAGAGCTTGGTCTGGTCTTCGAGATTCGGGCATGCCGGATAACCGAACGAGTAGCGCGAGCCGCGATACTTCTGGTGGAAGAGATCGCCGATGCGGTGCGAGTCGTCACCGGCGATGCCAAGCTCCTCGCGGATGTTCTTGTGCACGAGTTCGGCGAGGGCTTCGGCGGTTTCGACGCTGAGTCCGTGATGATAGAGATAGCGCGTGTATTCGCCCGCCTGGAAAAGCTTTTGGCTTTCTTCCGTGGCGCGGGGGCCGATGGTAACCAGCGAGAGGCCGATGACGTCCATCTGGCTGGATGACCTTGGCAGGAAGTAGTCGGCGATGGAGAGCTTGCGTCCTTCGCGCTGGCGGGGGAAGGTGAAGCGGAGAGCTTCCCTGGAGTGGTCATCCGGGCAATAGATGATGACGTCGTTGCCTTCGCTTTGGCAGGGGAAGAAGCCATACACGGCTTGCGGCGAGTACCAGTCCTTCTCGATCACTTCGTTTTGCAGTTCCTGCAAAATGCCACGGTACTTTTCTTCCACCAGCCGCGAGTA
>CAYWSM010000181.1:0-2091 GCA_964460935.1 uncultured Terriglobales bacterium
AAATCCTGGTAACGTTAGGGTTACGGCAGCGGAAAATAAAGTTCTTGACACGTGCATTGTGGAGGTAGAGGTCAGGAACGGGAGTTCCGAATTGGGACGGGTGATGGGCCGTGAATCAGGTGGGGTTTTCGTTAGATCGGATCAATGCTTAAAAACGCCTGACATACTTGTCGCATTTAGTAGACATGAAGGTGCAGAATATCCGCATGAACATTGCGCGTTCTGTACTCTTGATCCGTTGGTAACTTCCTCGATCTATGTAATCAGATTGAATTGCCAAAAATGGGGTGCGAATGAGGTTCAAGCTCGTATACGTGATCGTGGCTATTGTGCTCGTTCCCAAACTCGCCGTTTTCGGACAAGAGTCCGTGTGCCATCTGTTTTCACATCTCGGTCCGCAGACAGATGGCCATCAGTTGGTGTTGACGGGCGACTTAGTCATCTCGAAAGACATAGCAGTTCTAGGCTCCCGCGAATGTGACAACGAATACATCTCACAGAACACACTCTGGCCAACCGCATTATCTCTGCGACAGTCTGAGAAATTGTCTGCGTCAGAGCGCCGGGAGTTTCAGGAAGCGGCACAAAAGGTCGATACCCTCCGCAGTGAGGGAAAGGTTGTCAATGCGACCGCAACGTTTTCGGGAATCATCACGGTCGAGCCAAAAGGGGGACTTCCAGCAGAACTAGTTTTTGACTCGTTCACGAATTTATCCATCGACGTTCTACCCAATCCAGCCTCGTTGCCAGTAATTCCGATTTGTGATCTTTTTCGCGACCTTCGTGCCTATCAAGAAAAGCGCATCGCGGTGCGTGGCGAGTTCGTTAGCAGTATGGAAGGACAATGGATCGTAGGCCGCTGCCAAGGCACGTTTGTCACCGATGGTTACAGGTGGCCCGTCGCTTTGAACTTCGGCCAGCCAGCAGACTGTTCACCTGAAACCACAAAGCTCTGTGATGCACAATTGCCCCCAAAATGGCCGACGAACCCCGACTACATGATGGAGGGATATTCCGACGGCGCAACAACTGCCACGTTCGTGGGGCGTCTGCACATGAGGTCCGAATACCATGCAGTGTGCATGCCGAATGGCTGGTATTCCGGGAACGGCTTCGGACATCTGAACGGGGCAGTTGCTGAATTGGTGGTCGAGAACATTTTGAACGCTGAGGCGACTCCGACTCGCGTCAAGAATGAAACAAACAATCAAGATTCGGAGCGATGTGTTCCATCCAAATGATGCTCCGACATAGCGTCTCACCCCGCCCTTTCGCCAACTAAAGGCCGTGATTACGATATTTCCAAAGTTGGAACTAGATCGTTTTCGCTCGAACAAACGATGTTATCCGGGAGTGGTGAGATGCTCCGGAGTCACCCCGTCCAATCTCCCATACTTTGTAATATAAAGTTCCAGCGCTAGCTTAATAAAATGCTATTCAGAAAGAAAAGACGCGTTTTCTACGCGACGATAACTGTCGTTGTTTTTTGTCTCGCCGTCATCGCGAAGTATTCGGCAATCAGAACTACTGGAAGATGGCTTCTGTTCTCCCGACGTTATAAGGCCGAAGTTCTGGCGCAACCTGCTCAACATGGTGAGTTTCGGCACGTTGAATGGGATGGTTGGGGATGGGGTGGACAGGATACAACCGTGTATCTCGTTTTCGATCCAACTGACTCTCTTCTGGCAGCGGCACGCAACCGCGGTAGCGGGAAATTCAGTGGTATTCCATGCGAAGTGTACGGCGTACATCGACTTGAGAAAAACTGGTACACCGTCCAGTTCTTCACAAACGAGTCTTGGGGCCGAACTAATATAGATTGCAGCGGCTCTATTTCGTACGGCAGATTCTGCGGTGCTTCGGAAGATTTCATTTATTCGTGCAACGCTGGGATAAACCCCGGCTCTTTCCACATTGCTGAAGCGCCGGGCTACTATCATTCGTCGCTTGGGTGTCTGTGTCGTAGCAGGTGCTTGTAATTCACAGGGGAGATGAGCGACAAGAGGGCATGTCGCGATTTTTGGATTATGAGCCGAACCAAGCGTATCTGTTGCCGCCGAACGTGAAGGATGTGTTGGGAGCCGAGCACCT
>CAYWSM010000182.1:0-59759 GCA_964460935.1 uncultured Terriglobales bacterium
CGTTTCGATATCACCATCCCCGACAGCTACACCAACGAGGATCCCGGCCCATACGGCATCGGTTATCTTTCTCCGGGAAAGCTTGCCGTCTGGTTTACCGACAACACCCGAGGCGAGCTCTCGCGTCGTGATCGCCTTCAGCCCACCGATCCGTGGCGCATGAAGCTGCACATCTTCAATACAGCGACAGGTACTGTAGAGACCAGGGAATATCCCACTCACAAAATCTCCACCGGACTCCAGGTCCAGGCCGCCGGCGCCATCACCCTGCTCAACGGTCCTCTCGTTCGCTGTCTTTCGGCGAACTTCCGCGAAAACGGAAGCGTGAACCTTCCCGAAACCGTAATCAAACGCAACGTACGCGTACTGGCCAGCTCTCCCGGCGGACACGCGGTCTGGGCCTTTGAATCCGCCGACGTCGTCGGTGCCGCTCGCATTGATACGCGTTCCTGCAAGCTCACCGCCAACCTCGAGATTCCCGCGGCGATCACATCGCTCTCCGCCAACGACGATCTCCTGGTCGCCACCGATAAACTGCATGTCGGGTTCCGTAGCCTCACCTCCGACTGGAAGGTCCTCTACCGCGCCGACTCGTGTTGCATCGCTGGCGCGACGTTTGCGAACCAATCGGTGATCCTCGTCTATCGCGAGATTCCCCCCGAGGACACCGGCGATACCAAACGCAATCCGCCCGCTGGCCCGAAGCGCAGCCTGCTGTTCCTCGACCTGCAAGGTAAAGCGCTGCTCGAAGAGCCGCTGGAGAGCGGATTTGAACTTGGGCCTATCGTCCCCTCCAGCACCGGGCAATACATTCTGATCGCCAGCCCTAAGCCGCCCGACTTCTCCAGCGATATCCTGAAATATCGGCTGTACGATGCGAGATATCGCGTCTGGATTTACGACACGGCGAACCTGAAGCGCGTCGCAGAATTTGAAATCTCGCGCAACCGAGCTCAACTGTTTGCCTTCGCTCTCTCTCCCGATGCCCGACAGGTCGCAGTTCTCGAAGGCGACAAAGTCGCCATCTATGATGTGCCTAACGGGCATTGATTGGTCCCTGCCTCCAGATGTGCTACAAATACTGCACGATTCCGACGCAATAGGGACAGGTTTTGGCACAAACCGCGGCTGACCACGAACGCAAGACCACGGGCAATCAACTCTTCGCCCGGAAATCCATCGACAATCTCATCGCCGAATCGGAGAATCCCGAGCACCAGCTCAAGAAGAGCCTTGGTCCCTGGAGCCTCACCGCGCTCGGCATCGGCGCCATCATCGGATCAGGCATCTTCGTCCTGACCGGCACTGCTGCGGCGGGCGAATTCTTTCAGGCGCCGAACATTTTTCACGCCCAAGTGCTCGATCTGATCGTGAACTTCTTCAAGCACGGCAACGCCGCCGGCGTCCTGATGCACGGGCGTCCCCCGGCTGGCCCGGCGATCGCAGTTTCATTCATTCTGGTTGCCGTTGCCTGTAGCTTTGCCGGGCTCTGTTATGCCGAACTGGCGTCCATGATCCCCATCGCCGGCAGCGCCTATACCTATTCCTACGCCACCCTCGGCGAGATCTTTGCCTGGATCATCGGCTGGGACTTGATC
Organism: uncultured Terriglobales bacterium; assembly: GCA_964460935.1. GTDB lineage: Bacteria > Acidobacteriota > Terriglobia > Terriglobales > Acidobacteriaceae > DATMXP01. The sequence continues at coordinate 1,599 of CAYWSM010000182.1, forward strand.
CTCGAATACGCTGTCAGCAATGTTGCCGTGGCCGTCGGTTTTGGTGGATACCTGAAGGCCCAACTCGCCACGTTCGGGCTGATTATTCCCGACAAGTGGTCCACCTCGGTGATTGCCGGTGGTCACCTGACAGGAGCGTATTTCAATTTTCCGGCCTTTCTGGTCGTCATGATCCTTACGGTGCTGCTGGTGCGCGGCGTTCGCGAGTCCGCCGAAACCAACAACATCATGGTCGTCGTCAAACTCGGTGCCATCATCACGTTTCTTGTCGTTGGCGGCCTGCTGGTTCATCCGAAAAACTGGCACCCGTTCATGCCCTCAGGATTCGGCGGCGTGATCACCGGTGGCGCCATCATCTTCTTTACCTACATCGGATTCGATTCCGTCTCCACGGCCGCCGAAGAAGCCAAGAACCCGCAGAAGGACGTTCCCGTCGGCATCATCGCATCGCTGGTGGTTTGCACCGTGCTCTATGTTGGAGTGGCGCTGGTCCTGCTCGGAATGTTGCCGTACCCAATGTTCCGCTCCGGCACGCAGGTGGTTCAGGTGCGGTTGACGCAACCCTCCGCCGCTTTCGACCAGCAGATCGACTCCATGTCGAAAGTGGAATATGTCTCTCGCTCGACCGACAACAGCTATCGTGTTGTCATCGACGGTGACTTGGATCAGGCCCAGGCGGCTGCTGCGCACATGTCGGAAATTGCCGCCCAGAACGGCACTTCGGTTTCCGCCAGCAAGGTTTCAAATGCTGCCGAAGCGCCCGTCGCTTACGCGCTTGCCGCGCTCGGTGCGAACAAGATCTTCCAGACCGTCATCATCGTCGGCGCTCTTACCGGTATGCTGTCGTCGTTGCTGGTCTTCCAATACGGCCAGACGCGCATCTGGTTCGCCATGTCGCGTGACGGCTTGCTGCCGAAGATTTTCTCCAAAGTGCACCACGCGTTCCACACGCCGCACTGGTCCACCTGGATCGCCGGCGTCCTTGTTGGCATACCCGCCGGAATAGTGGATATCGGCGATGCCGCCGACCTTTCGAACATCGGCACGCTGTTCGCGTTCGTCCTGGTCTCGCTGGGCGTGATCTTCCTGCGCCGCACCCAGCCGAATCGTCCACGCGGATTCAAGGTTCCGTTGGTGCCGCTGTTCCCGATCATTGCCGTCATCCTTTGCGGCGGCCTCATGACCGGATTGACGGTCATCACCTGGATTCGCTTCTTCGCATGGCTCGCGATCGGCTTGATGATCTACATCCTGTACAGCCGCCGCCACAGCGAGTTCGCGAAACAAACAAATTAGCCTTTTTCTCTGTTTCTCTGTGACCTCTGTGTTGCCATCATCTGCCGAATCAACCACGAACTTATGAGGATTCCGACGACTCCATCCCGTTTCGGGAATCTTTTGTCAACACTGTAAAACTTACAATTCCCCTGTAACTCGTTGGTTAGAAGGATTATATAAATTTCTCGAATTTGGCGGTAAAACCGTCTACGCTCCGTACTATTAATAATTGAGGGGTAGATAGAGAAGATTCCTCGAGGCTCTCTTCTCTTTTGGAACCCTCAACCGCGGACGGCGTGAGCTTGCGATCACCTCTTCCGCCCGGGATGATCATCCCAAATGCTTAAGAAACAAGATGGAGCGGGCTACGGCACGGTCGACTTGGTCATCGATCCTGCCCCCCGCCCCAATTAAGAGGTTTTTACCGACAACCGACAACCCAACTGATGTACTGACAAACTGAGAAACTGACGAACTGAAAAACTGACGAACTAACTCGAAACTCGAAACCCGCAACTCGAAACTTTTCAATATTTTGTCTTTAACTCTTTCGTTCGCTTGTACATGCCGAAAAATCTACCCCTAAGTTACTGATTCCACTGATCGAGGGGGGATACGGGTATATACAAATCGCCACGCATGGCGTGGCGAAGTGTTCGAGAGGTACACAACTGAGTGTGACGATTGAGAAGGTCTGCGCAGCCCTATTGCATCAGGAGTTCTGCGAGATAGTGCATCTGGAGCAACAGATGCTGGTACGAAAGGACCAGGGCCATCGCCGCTGTTGCAGCGATGATCAGAGGCATCATGCGCGACAGTTTGGTGGCACGCTTAACGCCGTCCTGGTTCCAGGACAGCAGTCGTTCAACCCGGGTGTGCAGAAGCTCGGCGTCAGTGGCGAGATTCGATGCCAGTTCCGCGTTCACGATGGAAAGCCGCGATGCTTTTACGAGTGCCGAGGCTAGATCCAGCGCCTCGCGCCTGTTCGTAACGGCGTCGCCATCGGCCGCGATTTCGATCGACTCCAGCCAGTTCCGCTCAAGCCGCTTCGAGGGCGGGAAGCTGCAAAGCCGCAGCATCAATTTCTTGGCGTTGTCGTAGTTGCGAATGTGGCTGGTTTCGTGCGCAATGGCACGCGTCAATTCGTCTTTGCTCAGAACTCTTGTAGCGCTGGAAGAAACCAGCAACTTGGGACGAAACAGCCCGGCCACTGCCAGCGTGGGTGTGTTCGGACCCGTTTCGAACATTTCAAACCGATCGTTGCTGATAGGCGTTGCATTTTCGCGCCACTGGCGGACGGTCTCGGTCGTACGCGCGTAGGCGGACCAGGCGCGGTAAAAACCGGCTGCCAGGATCGTCAGGCAAGCCAAACTCAGGGACAGTACCGGAAAGCCGAAGTCTTCATCGGCATGGCCCGGCTCAAAGCGAAGGAAAGAGGGAATCGCGAACAACCATGTCACTAGCGTCGCCAGGAGGAACGGACCGACCTGCATCGCATACCAGGTATTGGGCGAGAGCCGGGATACCCATTTCTTCTGGTACCGAATCGCCGTGTGCATGCTGGATTCGACAGCCACACGCGCGAGTGCGTAAACCAGCACGAATACGGAAAGTGCTACGCCGAGGCCACGCAGTGCGTACATCATCGCTATTTTTCCTCGCCCTCGATTTCACGACGTTTGCGTTCAATAGCGCGCTCGAGTTCATCGAGCAGCGTCAGATCGTGCTCGCTTACGGCTTCCACCAGAAATGACAGGGGGGCGCTGGAAGAATGAGAGGCATCGAGCAATTGGCGAATCACGCCACGCGCCATCTCGCCGTTGTATTGCTCTTCAGTCTGCCGAGCGGAATAACGGAATGCGCGTCCTTCCGGACGGCGGTCGAGCAGGCCCTTTTTGTGCAGGCGGTCGAGCGTCGTCATCACTGTCGTGTAGGCGCCGCCAATCTCCCCAGACTCGACTACTTCCCGCACAGTCGTGTCTCCACGCTGCCACAGGAAGCGCAACACCTGGAGTTCCAGCGGGCCCAATCGCGACTGCATGCTGAATAAACGTGGATTCATACTTACACCGTGAGGGAGGGAACAAAGCATACCAAATCTGGCCCTCTCCGTCACACCTTTTTCGAAACTCTTCCTAGAAGATCGCCTATCTTGGAGAACATCTACGAAGGTAATGGTCGGCGACTGTACCTGCTATTGGGGCAGTACTACCAGAAATAGTAGAAGATTTCTGCGGACCTTTGATGGTCTGCTGTAACCGCGTGCAAGACAATGTGGCTGAGGAGTCTAAGGACGTAAAGATATGGCACTGAATGGTGGTGGAGATCCTGCTGAACCCTGGCTGCGCGGAACGCTGACGGACGTTCCCGCGGTCTTACGAGCCGTTTTGCACGCTCTGGAATTGGCGAGAGAAGATATAGACCGTTTCTGTGGTGATTTAACCGACACGGAACTGCATGCTCGCCCGTTCGGAATTGCTTCTGTGGCGTTTCACCTGAAGCACATTGCCCGCAGCTTCGACCGCCTGTTGACCTATGCCGAAGGCGGTTCGCTCACCGATGAGCAATTAGCTGCCCTCAATTCCGAGCTCGATCCTACCTCGATGAGAGACGAAGTTTTCTCCGAGTTCTACCAAGGCCTTGCAAACGCGAAATCGCGCATTCGGGCATTCGATGTGAACACACTCCAAGACCCCAGGCACGTCGGACGAAAACAACTCCCCACCACCGTAGCCGGGCTGCTGATACATGTTGCAGACTATGCGCAACGCCACGTGGGACAAGCAGTAACCACAGCAAAAATTCTTGTTGCGCAGCGGTAAACGAGATCAGTGCTTTCCCGAGCAGCGCGCAGGTGGGAGAGCCTTTTCGCGACAGCAATTTCCCAATCGCTTCGGATTTCATCGAAAGAAAGCGATGATTGCATTACTGGCGGATATTCAATTCGAAGTGAAAGACAAAGAAGAGCAGTGGCTGAAAGCTCTGCAAGCGCAGGATGCCGGAGCTGTATCGGAATTGCTCCATGATGAGTTCACGTCTACTTCGGCCCGTTCCACCGGTGAAGTCCTTCGAAAGCGCGAGTACATTGCCACCGTCCCTCAACTCAAGGTCTGTGAATATCAACTAAAAAATGTGTCGGTTTACAACGTTGGATCGGTAGTAGTTGTGAAGGCTCAACTTATCTGCGATTCCAAGTTCGGGAACCTCGATCTCCACGATGATCTGCTAATCACTGATGTTTGGCTCAAAATCGACGATCGCTGGATGGCTATTACACGGCATGCGAGTCGTACCCCGAACGAACAGCGTGTCTGAGGAGTAGTGGCTTGTAAAGGAATCGTGATTATAAGAAAGAAATAGGGCGGGCGGGCTTACTTCCCGCCCTTCAGAGCGTTATTGTGGTGGTGGAGTGGTGTTGTTTTGTGGTGTGGTGCTCCCGCTGCTCACCTGGATTTTGTTGTCGATTGACATGCCTCCCGATGCGGCGCGAGCCACCTGTTCCGCACGGTCCTTCTGGTCCTGGTTCTGCACCGTGCCGGAAAGGACCAGGTTGTTGTTTTCTCCAGCGTACGCGCTTACGCCGGTCTGAGATAAAGTCGGGTCTTTCTGAAATGCATTTTGCACTTCAGTGACCGCCTGCGAAGCGCTTTGCGGCGGAGTAGCTTGCGGTTGCTGATCTGGGTTTGTGGTTTGAGTTCCCGGATAGTTCATGCCCGGTTGTTGCTGACCAGCCTGTGGGGTGACTTGATTCGGATCCTGGGGCATAGGCGGAGCGTTCGTTTGCGCTGTCGCTCCCAAACCCCAGAACACAACGCCTGCGAGCAATGTGTATGGTTTATAGCTTTTCATCGAGTCCTCCTTGCTTCTTCAATGAGACGAAGTGCTGCGATTGCTTTGACCGGCAGCTATCAAGGTGTATTTGGCGGAGGAGCTTCATGGCTTCCGCCTGTGCTTATAAATTGCCCTTTGACGTATAGATTCGCTGGTCGGCCAAAGGTTGACCCCTACTCAGGATTAATCGCATGCTGGCCCGAGCGAGAGGGAACCGCTAACCTCGGGCGCATTAGGCGCATTCGGGGAAATCCTCGTAACCCGCCTACATCGGCATTGGCTCGGGTTCCGGCTCCTGCGTCGGGATCAGGTCCGGATCCGATCCAGGCTCACGTTCCGGGTCCGGATCGGGCTCGGGATAGGGGTGTGGATCTTTGGGCGGAATCGGGAGTCTCAGGACGAATGTCATGGCAATCCTCTGTGATGAGTTGGGATGCGTCGAGGAGGCATTCCCAGCTTAGGGCAGAGGAGTGTTGATTCTGCAGCTCAGTCACCCCTGCAAAAGAGAGCCAGACAGCTTGAGCCAACGAGACGGCGTAAAATGCGACTTTGATCTGAAAGTCTCTCTGCTTGTGATTTTGGTCACAGCTTTAGGTTTAGAATTAGATGTACAAGGCTACTATGCGAATTGGGTACAAGTTCGTTGCGGCCAGTTTGGTCATGATGGCGCTTCTTGCGCTGTCGGCTCCTCTGGCGCTGTGTGTAGCCGATTCCGCCGGGCCGAGAGCTGCGATACAGTGCCCGCCAGACTGTCCCATGATGGCGGCTATGCAGCATGCAGATGCAACAACCGCCATGCAGGCTGCGTCACAGCCCTCTTCCTGCTGCGAAATGTCGTCTGGCCGGCCCACACCGACATCGGAATTGCAGGTTCCCGCGTCAACGTATAGCGTTGCGCCGCCCGCACTCGATGTCACAGCCGTCGCCCTGCCGGCAGCTATCAACCACGTTACAGAGATTTCCTCGCCACCACCCGTATCCTTCTCTCAGGCCGCACTCTGCGTTTTTTTGATTTAACTCCTCTCTCGTTTATTTATTCAGGACGTTTCTAGCTTAAGAAAAAAGTTAATGTCAGCTCACTGAAATTGAGCAGATAAGCGTCGTTGCGCCGGGTGTTATTACGCCACGATGCGACTTCCGAACGAGAGAGATTCGATGATCAAGAGATCAACGGTTTTGCTGGTGATCACGGCAATTCCGATTGGAATCCTAGCGGCAGATACACCGGGCACTCCAAGAGCTGCGACTCAAGCAATTCAGGAGCAAGCACCAACTGCGCCAGTGCAAGCCGCATTGACTTTGGACTACGTTGTGCGAGAAGCGCTGGCGAAGAATCCTGCCGTCGAAAGCGCTTTGCATACTGTCGAAGCTCAGCGCGCGAAGGTGCCGCAGGCAGGCAGCCTCCCAGACCCAACGGTTTCGGTCAACTGGGCGGGCAACATTCAGCCATTCAGCGTTCAAACCGGCGATCCGTCGAGTTACCGCGGCGTGACTGCCATGCAGACGTTGCCGCTATTCGGAAAGCGCGGCTTGCGTCGCGAGGTCGCGGGGAAAGAAGCGGATGCCAGCCAGTGGGATGTAGAGGCCGTTCGCCGCCGCATCGTGGCTGAACTGGCGGCTGCCTATTATGACTACTGGTACTACGACAAAGCGATCCGGACGACCAGAGAGAATCGTGATCTGTTAACAAAGCTTTCGCAGATCGCGGAAGCGCGCTATCGAGTCGGCAAAGGCATGCAGGCCGATGTCCTGCGCTCGCAAGTCGAAATTTCCATGCTGCTGCAGAAACTCACGACACTGGAACAGCAGCGTGCTACGGCGCAAGCGAGACTCAATTCTCTGATGTCACGCAGTCCAGACGACCCGCTGCCGCCGGCAGTCGATATACCTCAGGCATCACCACTCAACTATTCGCTCGAAGAACTATACCAACTCGCGCGGGAGAACGATCCGGAGTACCAGCGCATGCAAAAGATGGTTGAGCGAAACCAACTCGCGATCAGTCTCGCGTACAAGGATTACCTGCCCGACTTGGGCGTCGGTTACATGTACCAGGAGCGGCCTGCGATGCCGGATATGCACGGGTTTACTTTCACCGTGAATATTCCCGTGTTCTACAAAACAAAGCAGCGTGAAGAAGTTCGACAGGCCAAAGAAGAAGAGCTCAGCACCGCAAAGGCTCGGGACAATCGGCAGAACGAACTTTTCTTCGAGCTAAAGCAGAACTATCTGGCGGCGAAAGCTTCCGACAATCTGATCAAACTCTATTCGCAAGGCGTCGTCCCGCAATCGTCGCTCGCGCTGGAGTCGTCAATGTCCTCCTACCAGGTAGGCAATGTCGATTTTCTGACAGTCGTTGGCAACTTCACTACAGTTCTTAATTACGAGACGGATTACTACCGCGAACTGGCGAACTATCAGACGGCACTGGCGCGCATGGAAGCGCTGACAGGCGCAGATCTGACGGGCGCAAGGCTGGTTCCGAATGCGAGGACTTCCCATGCGCCCGAAAAGAATCAGGAGCAGAACAATGGCTCACAGCAATAAGAACTTCCTTCGGTATCTGGCATTGGCAGCGGCAATTGTTGTTGTGGCGGGCGCCCTTTCCGGCGGAAAGGTAATCGCTGCTTTTCAACGTGATCGCGGCCAGCAACAAGCACCGAGCGGAGAACGAAAGGTCCTCTATTGGTACGACGCGATGAATCCGCAACACCATTACGACAAGCCGGGAAAGGCTCCCGACGGCATGGATTTGGTTCCTATGTATGCGGGGCAGGCTGCGTCACCGGTAGAGAAAGCGAATACAACTCCGGCGCTCTCAGGGCAACGGAAGATCCTGTATTGGTACGATCCCATGCACCCGAAATACAAGTCCGACAAGCCCGGTACGGCGCCGGATTGCGGTATGAAACTCGTGCCGAAGTATGCAGATGACCAACCGGCGCCCATGGCCCCAGGCTCGGTGATGATTTCGTCCGAAAAGCAGCAGTTGATCGGTGTCCGCACCACTGAGGCCAAGCGTGAACCACTAATTCGCGATGTGCAGACAACAGGACAGATCACGGCTGATGAAACGAAGATCGCGCACATTCACGTCAAAGTTAATGGCTTTATTGAAAACATCTTCGTCGATTACATCGGTCAATTGGTCAAGAAAGGACAGCCGCTGTTTACGCTGTACAGTCCTGACCTCGTAGCTACGCAAGAGGAATACCTGATCGCCAAACGTGGTGAGAAGACGCTGGGGTCTTCGCAGTTCGCAGAGGTGGCACAAGGATCGCAATCGTTGCTGCGCTCTACTCAAGAACGATTGAAGTTATGGGACATCAGCGACGATCAGATCAAAAAGCTCGACGAGACGGGTGAGGTCAGCCGCACATTGACTTTCTATTCTCCCATCAGCGGCTTTGTGACGGATCGTAAAGCGTATCCGCAGACCTCGGTAACTCCGGACACAGAACTCTACACGGTTTCCGATTTCTCAACCGTCTGGGTGAATGCCGACATCTTCGAATATGAAGTGCCTTATGTGAAGGTCGGACAACGTGCCGAAATGCAGCTCAGCTACTTTCCCGACAAGATTTGGCGTGGGCGGGTTTCTTTCATTTATCCGACCGTGGACCCGATGACCAGGACCGTGAAAGTACGCCTCGAATTTACGAATCCTGATTTTCAGTTAAAACCACAGATGTTTGCCAATGTTGCATTGAAGATCAACTACGGCACCCAAGTCGTGATTCCGCAAGAAGCGGTCCTCGATTCCGGCAAGGAACAAAGGGTGTTTGTGGCTAAAGGGAATGGTTACTTCGAGCCGCGCAAAATCACGACGGGAGCCAAGATCGATGGCAAGGTAGCGGTGTTGTCTGGATTGAAGGCTGGCGAAACGGTTGTCAGTTCGGGAAATTTCCTCATCGATTCCGAGAGCCAACTGACGAGCGCCGCTGGGGATATGCAGCACTAAGGAGGAATCATGACACGCAAAGTTTCTTTCGCCGCAATTGTGCTGCTCGTAATTGTTGCCGGACTACTGCTCGCCGGGCGTTGGAGTCTGCACCACGCCGAGCAGGAGTCCTGCGGCATCTGCCAGCGCCACATCAATCCGCAGGCTGGTGTGATCGCCGAAATCGGTACGCGCCGGGTGCACGTATGTTGCGCTCACTGCGCTGTTACGGAAGGACGCCAGGAGCACAAGCCAGTTCGATTGATCGAAGTTACCGATTACAACTCCGGCCGCAAACTCGATCCCGCCAACGCGTGGTATGTCGATGGGAGCCGGGTTGTTGCCTGCGCTCACGACATGTCGCGCATGAACGAAATGAAGCAGATGGACATGACAGCGTTCGATCGCTGCTCGCCGGGTACATTTGCGTTCGCTTCCCGAGAGGCGGCCGAGTCGTTTGCCGCCAGGAACGGTGGGACCATTCACAACATGCAAGACATGCTCGCCGGCGTTGGCTCCGGGGAGGCAACACAATGATTGATCGAATCATTGAGACCTGCGCAAAGCACAAATTTCTCGTCTTTCTATTTATTGGAGCCGGCGTAGTTCTTGGATGGCAGTCGATGAAGAACACGAAACTCGACGCCATACCAGATCTTTCCGACACGCAGGTAATTGTCTATGCGAAGTGGGATCGCAGTCCCGACATCATGGAAGATCAGGTGTCGTACCCGATCACCTCGGCATTGCTAGGCATGCCTAGAGTGAAGGACATCAGGGCGTTCAGCGACTTCGGATATTCGTACATCTACATCATCTTTGATGAAGGCACTGATATTTACTGGGCGCGTTCGCGAACGTTGGAATACTTGAACTCCGTAACGCCACGGCTACCGAAGGGCGTAAGCGTCGAACTGGCGAAGGACGCAACCGCAGTCGGTTGGGTATATCAATACGCATTGGTTGATGAAACCGGCCAATATTCGCTCGACCAGATGCGCAGCTACCAGGACTGGTACATGCGCTATGCGTTGCAGGCCGTCCCCGGCGTTGCGGAAGTGGCTCCCGTTGGGGGATTTGTTCGCCAGTACCAGGTCAATGTCGATCCCAACAAGCTGCTCGCATACAAGATCCCGATCAACATGGTCGCGGACGCGGTGGCGAAGTCAAATAATGACATAGGCGCGCGTCTTGTAGAGCAAACCGGCCGTGAATACATGGTCCGTGGCCGAGGCTATATCAAGTCTCTTAACGACATTGCAAGCATTCCGCTCATGGTGAACCCGCAAACCGGTACGCCCGTGCTTGTCCGGGATGTAGCGACTGTTACCTATGGTCCCGAAATGCGGCGCGGCATTACAGAGCTCGATGGAAGAGGCGAAGCTGTCGGCGGAGTGGTAATCATGCGCTTCGGCGAAAATGCCGAAAAAGTTATCGAACGGGTAAAGGCGAAGATCAGCGAGATCGAGCCGACGCTTCCGAAGGGTCTCAAGGTCGTTCCAACCTATGATCGATCGGAACTGATCGAGAGCTCTGTCGATAATTTGAAGCACACGCTGATGGAAGAATTGATCATCGTCAGCCTGGTGATTCTAATCTTCCTCTGGCATTTCCCGAGCGCAATCATCCCGATCATTACGATACCGATCACGGTAATTCTGGCATTCATACCGATCCAACTGTCGGGCATGACGGCGAACATTATGTCGCTCGGAGGTATTGCCGTAGCCATCGGCGCCATGGTCGATGCCGCTGTCGTGGTTGTCGAACAGACGCACAAAAAGCTTGAACACTGGAACGCGGAAGGCCGGCCCGGCGACTATCACAAAGTTGTGATCTCAGCAGTCAAGGAAGTTGGTGGTCCCAGCTTCTTCGCATTGCTGGTGATTGCCGTGTCGTTCCTGCCGGTGTTCACGCTCGAAGCGCAAGAAGGCCGGTTGTTTAAGCCACTGGCATTCACGAAGAACTTCGCGATGGCCATCGCGGCCGTTCTGGCGATTACGCTTGATCCTGCCATGCGACTGCTCTTCACGCGCATGGATAATTTCAAGTTCCGGCCGAAGTGGCTGGCGAAGATTGTGAACGGCGTTCTCGTTGGAAAGATTCACAGCGAGGACAACCATCCGATCAGCCGTCCACTGATGAAGCTCTACCATCCCGTCGTCGAGTTTGTGCTCGAACACAAGTGGAAGACCATCGCCGTCGCAATCATCGCAATGGCTGTAACAGTGCCGGTATTCTTTAAACTCGGCTCGGAGTTCATGCCGCCGCTCGATGAAGGCACGCTTCTGTATATGCCGACGACACTTCCCGGGATGTCAGTCACCGAGGCCGGCAAGTTGCTTCAGACCCAGGACAAGATCATTAAGAGCTTCCCGGAAGTAGCGCGGGTATTCGGCAAAGCAGGCCGCGTGGAGAGCGCAACCGATCCCGCTCCGTTCTCGATGATGGAGACGGTGATCGTGCTGAAGCCACAATCGGAGTGGCCAAAGCAAGACCGCTGGTACTCGAAGAGAGCGCCGGAATGGAGCAAATCCATTCTGCGCCGTTTCTGGCCAGATCATAAAACCACACAGGAATTGATCTATGGCCCGGGTGGCATGAACGAGGCGCTCTCTTTCCCGGGTGTCTCGAATGCATGGACGATGCCGATCCGCAATCGCATCGACATGCTCACCACCGGCATTCGCACTCCGCTTGGGGTGAAGGTGCTCGGATCTGATCTTGGAGTAATCGAAAAGGTCGGGGAGCAAATTGAAACTGCCTTAAAAGATATTCCCGGCACGACCAGCGTCTTTGCCGAACGCACCACTGGTGGATATTTCCTCGATTTCGATCTCAAGCGCGATCAGCTTGCCCGTTATGGCCTGACCATCGACGATGCGAACGAAGTACTGATGTCCGCTGTTGGTGGCGAAGCGGTTACGACGACGGTTGAAGGCCGGGAGAGATATACGGTTAGTGTCCGCTATTTGCGAGATTACCGCAGCGATTTGGACGCGCTGCAGAGAGTGCTGGTGAATACGCCATCCGGGGTGCAGGTCCCGTTGGCGCAGATCGCAGATATATCTTTGAAGACTGGTCCTGGCATGATTCGCGACGAGAACGGCCGGCTCAGCGGATATGTTTACGTCGACGTGAGTGGGCGTGACATTGGAAGTTACGTCACCGATGCAAAAAGAGTCGTCCAGCAAAAGGTCAGTGTTCCAGCCGGTTATCAACTGGAGTGGAGCGGCCAATATGAATCGATGGAACGAGTGAAAGAGCGACTCAAGATCGTTCTGCCCATCACGCTCTTCATTGTGTTTTTGTTGCTCTACTTCAACACCGGTTCCACGGTTAAAACCGGAATCATTCTGCTTGCGGTGCCGTTTTCGGCCATTGGTGCGGTCTGGCTGCTGTACTTGCTGAACTACAACATGAGCATTGCGGTGTGGGTCGGGTTGATCGCTTTGCTCGGCGTTGACGCGGAAACCGCGGTATTCATGCTGCTATACCTGGATCTCGCCTATCACGATGCCATCAACAAGGGCCAAATGAACAACTGGGATGACCTGCGCGAGTCGATCGTAAACGGAGCGGTAAAGCGGCTTCGTCCGAAGGTGATGACCGTGGCCTGCATGCTGTTCGGTCTCCTGCCGATCATGTGGTCGGCAGGAACCGGAGCGGACGTAATGAAGCGCATTGCGGCTCCGATGATTGGCGGCATTGTCACGTCTTTCCTGATGGAATTGGTGATCTATCCTCCGATATTCGCCATCTGGAAATGGAACTTTGAGGTTAAGCCCAGACTGAAAAAAGGCAGGCCCGCCGAGCAGTTTCCTCCAGTCCAGGAGGTGGTGCATGTGTGATCTTTGGTCAGGGCTGAAATCATTCACCGTCTATGTGATATCGACGATGTTACTGATCGGCATGTCCATGGCCCAGGACACGCGAGGAGCCGCTGATGTTTCGATCGAGTCGAATGCATTCGCACCTATACATCAGGCGCTGAACGAGGCTGCGGATAAAACGTTGGAGGAGACCCTCGCTCAAAGATCATGGATGCAACAACCGACGAAAGCCATTGTTACTGCGAGTCGCTCTTCGCGAACAGAGACAGATTCCGTTGCGCGGCTTCGATCGGCTATCAACAGAGTCGATCAACTGCGACCGACGATCGAGCCGATTCTGCGTGACGAAAGTGTTCCTGCCGAACTAAGTGCGGTCGTTCTGGTCGAAAGTGGAGGCATGGCTTCGGCCCTCTCCCCCAAAGGTGCACGCGGCCTTTGGCAATTCACGCCGGACACGGCGCGCCGCTATGGATTAGTTGTGTCCGCGGAAAGAGACGACAGGTTGGACGTCATGATGTCCACACGGGCCGCGGCCCGCTACCTGCGTGATCTTCATCGGCAATTTGGTGATTGGCAGCTTGCGTTTGCCGCGTATAACGCAGGAGAGAAAGCAATCGATCGAGCATTAATTCGTACAGGGCAACGCAGCTTTTTGAGCATATCTAGTGTTCTTCCGCTGGAAACGCGTGAATATGTCCCCGCCGTCTTGCAGGCTATGTCTATTTTCGGCGGTAATCTGGGCGAAAATCCCTCTAAGTCGGTCCAGGTCCAGACTCGGTCGGATACGCTTGCTGAAACTCGGGTGCTGTATGCATCCCCGGCCAACGGCAATTAGCAAAGTTGTTTAACGATACATTGCTAGCGCATTTGTCTTAACGACTCTTAGAACGAAAGGAATAATAGGAGAACTCAATGCTGAACAAACTAATCAATATCTTGCTAATCGTGATTTGCTTGACTGCCTTAGCTGTGAGTGCTTTTGGGGCCCAACAGACACTCACTGGAACGGTCACTGATACCATGTGCGGAAAGAAACATATGATGCCGGGCAAAACAGATGCCGAATGCGTGCGTGAGTGCATGAAGCACAAGGGAAACTGGTCCTACGGATTATTGGTCGGCGATAAAGTCTATAGCCTCGTCGGAGACAACGAACAATTCGACAGCCTCGCAGGCCAGCGAGTACAGGTTGCAGGAGATGTCACCGGCGACAAGATCACGGTGCAGACGATCACAGCAGCGAAGTGAGAATCTCATCGGTTACTTAGTTGTAGTCGTGCAAAGACCCGCGAATGTTCATGAATTGCGGGGTTCTGAACCAGAACTGAATAGCGCTCGGTAAAGAGTTTCTTTGCGGGTTGCAGAGAATCTGGATGCTGGCGGAGAAACAGTATCGTGTCGAACTAATGTATCCGTCGTAGCCCGGTGAAATCATCAGTCCCGGCAATCGTTATCTCCTCTGGGTGTAAGGAGTCGATGTGGCTGCGAATCGACTCCTTGATTATCGATCTTGCTGCACTGCTATCTGCCCAGCCAACAATCTTGGTTTGGTTCTTTTCAAGCGCTTTATAGACGGAAAAGAAGTGCTCAATCTCCCTCGGTATGTGAGGGTAAAGATCAGAGACTTCCTTTATCTCAGCATAGCGAGGATTTCCGTCTTCTACAGCGATGATCTTGTGATCCGTCATCGCACTAGACTCTTAGATGCATGGCTAGATTTGCGAGCGTTATTTGCCGAGATCCTTGCGGACGAGTGCATAAGCGGTATTGATTTCCTTCGTCTTCTTCACCGCAAATTCGATAAGCTCCGGCCCTAAATGAGAAACTCGGTCGGGGTGATACTGCATGATCAACTGTTTGTACTTACTCTTGATCTCATCCAGTGCATCATTTACAGAGACACCTAATACCGCGTACGGATCACGCAGAGATTCGTTGTTCAGAGCTGAAGGATGAGGTTCCGAAGATCGTCTGCTTCGCTTGGGCTGTTTTGGTTCAAAGGCTCGGCGGATTATGTTGCTCAGGAGATGTGGGCTATTGCTGCCATTGACCGCATCGACATCGATGGTCGCCACTACTCTTCCGCGCTCAATCAGAACGATACCTTTTTCTGCCACCTTGCCATGGAGAAAGTTTGAAAGGTGACCGAGAAATGAATCCGGCAGTGGACGAGTAGGGAAATACCATTCGATTTCGCGACAGTCCACGACGAGCGTACGTGCCCAAGGCCGATGTTCGGCTGCGGAATCCAGGATCAGTCCGGTACGAACCAGGGCTGAATCAACGAATTTATAAAGATCGTCGAGTGAAGTGAGTTCGACCCCTGTCATGTCCACAATGTGTCCTAAAAGCAAAACTCCTGGACTTTGCCAGGAGTCATCATCCGGCACGGTTGCCGGCGGTTGAGGCGGATTCCATCGCCTGATTGCGGAAATTACCACTTCGGTAAGCCAAATTCAATCGGACCCTCTTTTTCAAACGTATCCAAAGTCACCATTTCGGTAAGATGGGCACGGGCGCTGCGGGAATCACCATGCTGCCGCCAAATCATTGACGCCGATGAGGCATCTGATGTATCTAATCGAGTAGGTGAGGGAGTTCACCTTATAACCGCTGTCCCTTCCTTTAGCCGGGACAGATGATGACTCCTGACAAGGGTTCTTGTCGGCGAGTCATGTAAAACCCGGCAACAAGATCCCAGAAAAGTTGGAATCTACTCCATGGAAAACGTGTGGGTACTCGCGTCTTTGTGGGTCGGTCTGGCGCTGCTGGCGACGCTGGCGGCGATCTGGCTCAAGATTTCGACGGCCCTGTCAGAGATCGTTGTCGGCACCGTGGCACAGTTGATCATCGGCGCCTTCCTGGTGAAGTCAGGCCTTGGCGCCACGAACGGCTGGATCACGTTTTTGGCAGGAACCAGCACTATAGTTCTAACGTTTCTAGCTGGTGCTGAGCTTGATCCGACGATCTTTCGGACGAAATGGAAGGAAGCAATGATTGTCGGACTGGTCGGCTTCTTCGCGCCGTTCCTCGGTTGCACTGCAATCGCCCGTTATGTGCTTCATTGGGGAGCTCGACCAAGCTGGTTAGCGGGTGTAGCGCTGTCGACAACATCAGTGGCGGTTGTTTATGCCGTGATGCTTGAACTGGGATTCAATACAACCGAGTTTGGCAAAGCGATCCTTGCCGCTTGTTTCGTGAACGATCTCGGAACGGTGATTGCGCTTGGCCTGATCTTTTCTCCGTTCACGGTCAAGACGCTCATCTTTGTTGTTGTGTGCGTTGACCTGATCATTCTCGGGCACCGTGGCACATCGGCTTTCGCGAAACTGATACTCGGCTCCATTTCCGAGCGCGTGCTCCGGTACGCGCATTGTCCGGTCCTGATCGTTCGTTAGGTGACTCATATGAAGATCATTATCATCTCCGACCTACATTCCAATTGGGACGCGCTCTCAGCCTTGCCCGAATCGGGCGATGAACTCTGGGTGTTAGGCGATCTCGTCAACTACGGACCGCAACCATCGGAGGTCGTCAACTATGTGCGATCTCACTCGGCCATCGTAGTGCGAGGTAATCACGATCATTCGGTCGGCTTCGATGCCGATCCGCGTTGTACGCCGCAGTACGCGCCAATGGCGGAAGCTACGCGACAACTCAGTTTGAAGATGTTGTCTGACGCGCAGAAGCAATATCTTCACGATCTACCCACATCGATAACAATCGAAAGAGATGGCGTCCGGTTCTATCTCTGCCATGCCAGGCCCACCGATCCTTTATATGGCTACTGTCCGGCGGAATCAGGCGAGTGGCAGGACGAGTTGAAAAAAACAAAGTGCGACGTGCTTTTTGTTGGCCATACACATACTCCTTTCATTCGCAATTTTGGGAAGCACGTTGTCGTTAATCCCGGGAGTTTAGGACAGCCGAAGACGGGCAATCCCGATGCGTGTTACGCCGTTTGGGAAAACGGCCAATTTCAGTTGAAAACATTTTCCTATCCGGTCGAAAAAACAATATGGAAGATCGAACAACTCGATCTTGGACAAGACATAAAGGCGAATCTCATCAAGGCATTGAATACAGGTTCTATTTAGTTCATTCAAAATAGAAAGGCGGCAGTCATACATGGCAACAATCCAATCCATCACCGCGATGGAGATTCTCGATTCCCGCGGCAATCCTACGGTCCAGGTAACGGTCACTCTCGATAGCGGCGCATCGGGAACTGCGAAGATTCCATCGGGTGCTTCCACCGGCAAGAATGAAGCGGTGGAACTCAGGGACGGCGACAAGGCACGTTATGGCGGAAAAGGCGTGCTGAAAGCCGTGTCGAATGTCGTCAATGTTATCCAACCAGCGGTGCGAGGGTTCGATGCTTCGAACCAATCTGCTCTCGATCGGAAGCTAATCGAGCTCGACGGAACGCCCAACAAGGCGCATCTCGGCGCGAACGCAATCCTCGGAGTATCTATTGCCTCGGCCAAAGCTGTGGCAGTAGAGAGAAAGGTTCCCCTCTATCGGTATTTGCGGGAGCAGTCACAGTATGTGATTCCGGTTCCCATGTTGAACGTGCTGAACGGCGGTAAGCACGCTGACAACAACGTCGATTTCCAGGAGTTCATGATTGCACCGGTCGGAGCCCCATCTTTTGCCGAAGCGCTCCGTGCCGCGGCGGAAACTTTTCATGTGCTCAAGGATGTTTTGAAAAAGAAGGGCTATGACACCGGCGTTGGAGACGAGGGTGGATTTGCGCCAAGACTACGATCGAACGAAGAACCAATGGAATTGCTTCAGTTGGCGATTGAAAAAGCGGGTTACAAGCCGGGAACGGATATCGCCATCAATCTTGATCCAGCGGCGAGTGAGTTCTTCGAGAACGGTGAATACGTCTTCAGCAAGTCTGATGGTTCTCGAAAATCACCGGCCGAGATGATCGAACTCTGGACAGGATGGCTGAAAAAATATCCTGTGCTCTCGCTCGAAGATGGGCTGGCCGAAGACGACTGGGATGGTTGGCAGCAACTTACGAAAAAATTAGGGAAACAGTTTCAGCTCGTTGCTGACGACATCTTTGTCACGAATCCCTCGATCTTCGAGAAGGGGATTCAGAAAGGCATTGCAAATTCGATCCTGATCAAACTGAATCAGATCGGAACGATTACGGAGACTGTCTGCTGCATTGAACTGGCGCAGAAGCATGGTTACACGGCTGTTGTGTCGCATCGGTCCGGAGAAACAGACGACACGACCATCTCGGACTTCACTGTGGCCATGGGCGTCGGACAAATTAAGACCGGATCAGCTTGCCGTGGTGAGCGTGTCGCCAAATACAACCGCCTGCTGGAGATCGAGAAGGAACTTGGCAGCAATGCACGCTATGCAGGACGTTCAGCTTACTCGAACTTCCATCAATAAGGGCCTAGGGTGTGAGTGCAAAACTGCATCGATTCGACGAGTTCACCGAGTCTGAAATTCAGAGGCTTGTGGACAGTCTCGAGTCTCTGAACGAAGGTGAACTCGGCGTTTCGATGTTAGTCGCGTGTGGAGTAAAAGCGATTCCTGCTTTGCGCTCGTTTCTTCTGCACGGACGTCCGCGAGTTGTTTATCAACCTCGGCAGCGTGCCGTTCGCGCTCTTGCAGAACTTGAAGCCAAGGACGTTCTGCTGGAATATCTGCGGACCTCCAAAGATCACCTTCCGCCGGAGATCCGATATGCGGAAGAAGCCGTTGAGAGTACGGCCGCAAGGCATTTGTCGCGATGGCAAACTGACGATGTCTTCGAGACACTCCTGGCACTGCTTTCTCACCGGGTTGTAACGGGCGCGATTGAAACCCTCGGAGAGTTTCGACGCGCAGAGTCAGTTCCAGCTTTGATCCGATTGCTCGGCGACGACGTGGCACCTCCCTTCGCCGCTGATGCGATTCGAAAGATCGGGAGTACCGCGGCGCCCGAGCTAGTGGAAGCCGCTATTACGCCTGACCCACGCCGATCTGAGGAGTCACCCTCGAGCATTGTGCGCCGTAAACAAGCACTCGGCTTGTTGCTGGAAATCGGCGAGTTTGGCAGCGCCATTTCGCGGATGGAAGCGCTGCTGTACGACCCTGATCCAGAAATTGCGGCTCGCGTGGCTCAAATGATTCTTCAAGTTGGCGATGAATCCCAAAAGCGAGGTGCCGTTGAAAAGCTGCTTGAGGTTTACAAGAACACCAACTGGATAATTCAGTCGGATATTCAGAAGTCGCTTGCGTGCGTGTGGGAGATATCGCGGCCCTTCGTCGAAAAGCGCCTCATAAACAGCAATAAACTGAGTTATTCCGAAGCGACGCTACTCCGGAGCCTGCTTTCGTCGCAGAGGAACGATCGTTGACCGAATATTTTATTTTTACGATAATGGTTGTGAACTGGTAGGTGTTGGAGTTCACCTTTAACCGCCCCGTCCGGGGCAGATGACTCCTAGCGAGGATCTCTCGCGTGGAGTCAGTTCATTTCCCACCCGAAGAATCCTCCCAAAGAAGTCAGCGCAGTACGGTGCATTGCGCCAGTCGAGTTCTTATGACTGTCGAATCCGGCGGCTTGTTGAATTCGGCCCAACAGCGGCGTCTTCGCATTACGTGCGAATACATCGATAAACTCCTTTCGGACATTGAGAACGGGCTGTACTCCAGCGAGTCGAAGTCGCCTTTTCCGCGATACGTCCCCGATATTTCGCCACTACAGCGGAAGATCATCGAGGATTACATTGCGCGTATCCGCAAGCGACTCGTCAGCGCACTAGACGCGGAAGGAATCGAGCGAAATCCACCTTCGATTCCACTCAGCCGTTCCATCCATGTCGCGGCTACCTTCATGGACATTTCCATTCAGGAACTGCACCCAAAATACATGCGCGGCTATGGCGAACTTGCGACCGCGGCAGAAGCTGAATTGAACGGGATCGCTGGTGAGCTTGCCGACATCGTAGCCAAACTTGATCAGGTATTACTGGATTCGGAATCGGGCGATTTAGCCAAGCGGCTTAGAAAATTGGAGCAGGCAGGTGCGGAGGCAGGTGTTCTCCAACTCCTCGAAAAAATCATCTCGGAACGAGGCCTGGTGGAATTTCGTTCCACTCTCATGATGATCCTTGACCGGCTCGAAGACGACAGGTTCGAAATCGCAGTTTTCGGCCGAGTCAGTTCCGGGAAGTCCTCGCTGTTGAACCACATTCTTGGCACACCGGTGCTCCCGGTGGGCGTGACTCCGATAACAGCAGTTCCCATCAGAATTCTTTACGGCGATACCGCAGAAGTCGATGTCTGGCGCGCTGGCATGCCGCTGGAGGTCGTTCCGGTTGCGCAACTTGCAGAGTTCGTTTCGGAGAAGTTCAACCCCGGCAATCGAAAGCGAGTTGCCCGCATCAACGTGCGCATCCCCGCACCGCGGTTGTCGGATGGCGTCATGTTCGTTGACACGCCAGGCCTTGGCTCACTTGCGACTCACGGCGCTCAGGAGACCATGAGCTACATGCCACGATGCGATCTCGGTGTCGTGCTCATCGATGCAGGTTCGACGTTGAGCCAAAGCGACCTCGAGATCATTCGAGCTCTTTACGATCTCGGCATCCCGTCTCAGGTGTTGCTGAGCAAGGCCGACCTGCTGAGTCCCGAAGACCAGCAGAGCATGGTGGCTTACATCGAAGATCACCTCAAAGCCGAACTCGGGCTTGATCTGCCAGTGCGCCCGGTTAGTGCTCTCCCGCAACACGTCAACCTGCTTGATTCCTGGTTTGCGGACGACATCGCGCCGCTTTTTGAAAAACGAATGGAGCTGAAGGCCCACTCGGTTCAGAGAAAGATCGGCGCATTGAAACATTCGGTCGTCTCGAGCTTGAAACTTGCAATCCGCCGTTCTTCCCCAGGTTCGCAGAGTGCCTTGAATACCGGCGAAGTTGAATCAAAACTGCGGCAAGCAACAGCATCCCTCGAGGCGTTGGAGTCGCAACTGGTGCAAGCGGCGGAGAAGCTTGGAGATGTATCGAAAGACTTACTGGAACATGCAGCACGACAACTCATTGAGACCTGGGAAGCTAAGGAGGAAAGGTCTCCCGCAGAGGTCGTAACGAAAGCGATACAGACGCAGGTAAACGAGTTGGTTCAAGCCATGCAGGCGAAAATCACCTCCACGGAAGAGCAGGCAGTAGCCGTGCTGCGCGATTCTGCTCGTTTGCTCGGACTGGATGATGCTCCAGACCTGGCAGAGTTCACAGCGCTCGCTCGTGAGATGCCCTCTTTCGATTTCGGACCATTGGAACTTCACGTAAAACGTCCCATCACATTGCTGGCAAGCGAGAGTATCGCAACACACCAGATCGCAGCACGGCTGCGCAGCGAGTTAGAACCCCGGCTTCAGGCAGTGTTGCGAACGTACGCTGTCCTGCTTCGAGATTGGCTTTATCGCCTGATGAAGCAGATTAAGCAGACCTTTCAAAGCCATGCCGACGCTTACCGTGCGCAACTGGAAAGAGAAAGTGGAGATCAGCAGTTATCTCCATTCGAATTGGAAGGGATACGAAAAGACTTGGCTTTGCTGGGAGAACCGTCTGAAGTAGCGGCTGATTAAACAGGAGCTTGTTGAATTGTCTAAATACGTCATCGTAGGAGTAGGAGGTTTCCTGGGAGCCATTACCCGGTTCTGGCTCGGCGTCTACGTCGGAACGCGCCTCGGATCGCGCTTTCCCTACGGAACGTTCATCATTAATATCTCCGGCTCCTTTTTGATCGGATTGGTGCTCACGATTCTCGCCGAGCGGAGCACGTTGAGTCCGAATTGGCGTTACCTGATTCCTATTGGGTTCATCGGAGCGTACACAACATTTTCGACCTTCGAGTTCGAAACACTGCGAGCGATGCAGGATGGGCAGATTGCCATTGGACTGATGAACGTCATTGGAAGTGTAACTATGGGGTTTATTGCTGTATGGCTAGGCGTTATCACGGCAAAGCTGTTATAGAAAATCCGGCTGAAAGTGGCTTATTGCCGAATGTGAACCAGGCAATGATCAGGGGCGCGTGTCCTTTATGCTCGATCTTGCGCGAGTTTCAGACAATTGCCATAGAGCGCGTCGACGCCAGCTCCTCTGGACCTTTCTGCAATTTCCATTGCTGGTCCATCGCAAATTCCGCACCCGCGATGATTGCAGTATCCGTTTATTCCAATCTTCTTCAGCGGCAAGAATTGGATGAAACTCTGAATTGTTGCATCTGCGCAGCTATCCAGGCACAGGAACAAGTACGGATTCGCGAGTTTATTGCCGATCTTGAAAGATTGCACTTTGCCGAGTGGATGCGCAAGTTCGGCACGCTTTGCTCCATTCACGCCGCGAAGCTGGAACATTCGGTGCCGGCAGAGCTACGCAAGACGATCCAAACAATCTTCGTACGGAGTAAGGAAGAGATTGAAGAACAACTTCGCGAGTATGCGGAGAACATCAAAGCCGGAGATCATTCCGGAGGTGGAGTGCTTGGTAAAACGGCAGCATTCCTGGCTGGTTTCCGTGGATTCACTTATTAGGAGGGCATGTTGCTAGAAACTGGACCTGCAAAGAAAGTCGCGATTTACGTGAGCGAAACTCAGCAGTATCACGGAGCGCCAGTGTATTCCGCCCTCCTGGAGTTCCTGTTTTATCACTCTGTATCCGGCGCTACCGTCACCAAGGGGATTGCCGGGTTTGGAGCCGACCATCAACTTCATACAACACGCCTCGTCGAGTTAGCGGCCGAACTTCCAGTCAAGGTGGAGTTCATTGAGACAGAAGCAAAAGTTCAGGAGCTTCTGCCTAAGATCCGAGACATTGTGGGTGGGGCACTGATCGAGATTCACGACACAATGATCTACAGTGACAAGCCGCTGCCACCAGAAAAGATGCCTCACAGAAAACTGCAAGGACAGGCGAAGCTGATGAGGATCTATATCGGCGAGAACGATCGGTGGGATGGCATGCCGTTGCACGAAGCCATCTTGCAGGCCCTGCGTGCTCACCAGATAGCAGGCGCAACTGTATATCGCGGGATTCTGGGTTACGGTGCAAACCGTCGTATCCATCGCGATAGCACACTCAGTTTATCGCATGACCGCCCAATCCTTCTTTCCATCGTGGACACGGAAGAAAAGCTTCGGTCATTTACACCAACACTGGAAAAGATGATTCAGCAGGGACTGGTCGTCATGTCGGATGTTGAGATCGTTAAATACACCCACGATTACCTGGCATTTGAACGAAGAAGCAAGGCACGCGAATGAAACTCATCGGCAAAGCAAAGATGTTACGCATTCACTTCGGCGAGAACGACAAGTGGCAAGGGGTACCGCTCTATGAAGCGATTGTCCAAACCTGTCGCGAATTGGATATCGCTGGCGCCACGGTATTGCGTGGAGTCGAAGGATACGGAGCAAGTACGCTGATCCATCGCAGCCATTTGCTCTCGCGGTCTTCGGATCTTCCAATCATGGTTTCCGTAATCGATTCGGAAGACAAGATCAGAAAGCTTCTTCCCTGGCTTGATGAAATGGTGGATGAGGGTTTGATCGCGATGTCTGATGTGGAAGTGATCCGATATGTCCACCAAGGTGGTGTGCGGTCCGAATGAGTCATGGCACTCGATAAGAACAATCCGGTAGTGGAACCACCCAATGAGTCGTTCGTGGAAACTTCTGATCCAGCCGAAAAGCTTCACAGACTTGCGGACCTGGCCAGCACAGTCGGTGCGGAGAGCTTGAGCGAAGAAGCGAGCTCCATCGCAGATCGCGTATCGGGAGGTCGCTTTTACGTCGCCTGCGTCGGTCAGTTCAAACGCGGCAAATCAACGCTGTTGGGCGCACTCGTCGGCGAGCAATTATTGCCAACTGGATTTGTTCCTGTCACTGCCGTGCCGACTGTAATTCGTTATGGAGAACAAAAGTCTTCACGCGCCCGCTTTAAAGGCGGCGATTGGAAA
Source organism: uncultured Terriglobales bacterium (assembly GCA_964460935.1). Taxonomy (GTDB): domain Bacteria; phylum Acidobacteriota; class Terriglobia; order Terriglobales; family Acidobacteriaceae; genus DATMXP01. The sequence continues at coordinate 25,458 of CAYWSM010000182.1, forward strand.
GAAATTCCACTCTCTGACGTGCATCTCTATGTCTCTGAGGAATACAACCCGGAGAACAGCAAGCACGTGGAGGGAGTAGAAATATTCACGCGCAGCAGACTCCTGAAAACGGGAATGTGCTTCGTTGACACTCCCGGCTTGGGCTCTATTTTTTCCGGCAATTCCGCTGCAACCCAAGCTTTTATTCCCCACATTGACGCAGCTATTGTCGTGTTGGGAGCAGACCCCCCGATCGCCGGAGAAGAATTGGCGCTGGTTGAATCTGTGGGCAAACAGGTCAAGGACTTGGTGGTTGTGCTCAACAAATCCGATCGGACTACAGAGGCGGAGCGAGCCGCCGCGGCACAATTCACCAAGAAGGTTTTCAGGGACCATCTTGGACGAGATATCGCAGACATCTACGAAGTCAGCGCAACCGAGGTCTTGAGCGAGGGGCGGCCGACACGCGACTGGGCCCGGCTTCTGGACTCGTTGAATGAATTGGTAGTTAACTCAGGAAGGGATCTCGTTCGAACCGCCGGAGAGCGTGGCATCAAACGAATTGGTGAAACACTTCTGGCTATTATCGCGGAAGAACGAGACGCCCTGGTTTGTCCGATCCATGAAACCGAGGAACGCATTACCCGTGTTAGAGAAACGGTTGCGTCGTCGGACCGCTCTCTGAACGACCTCGGATTCCTTCTGACGGCAGAACAGCACCGGTTGTCCAGCCATCTTCTGGAGCAACGCAAGAGCTTCGAAACGGAAGCTCTTCCCAAGATGCAGGCTGAGTTGAGATCTTCTCTTCAGCAACTCCCACATCGCTCGGGGCGAAAGTTCAAATTGGAAGCGATGCGTCATGCACAGGAAATCGCCAGAAAGCACATCATTCCCTGGTTAGAGATAGAACAGCATCACGGCGAGCAGGAATACAAGAACGCGGTTACCCGGTTTGTTGAAGCCGGCAATGAGTACCTGCACCGCCTGTCGGAGGCCGGGCTTCCTCAACTCTCCAGAATGCCGAACGCTCTGGAAGCCGACTTAAACTTCCAAACGAAATCACACTTCTACTTTCACGATGCAGTCCACATCGCGAGAAACGCATCTCCTTTCCGGATCCTCGCGGATTATGCACTGGGCTTCGTGGGAGCCTACTCTCTTCTCGAAAATGATGCGCTCTCGTTTCTTGAGTACCTGCTGGACCGGAATAGTTCGCGTGTTCAATTCGACATTCTGGAGCGAGTGCAGGAGAGTCGAAGCCACCTGGAGGCACAGATCCGTCGCCTGCTTATCGAGGTAAACCGCATCGCAGAGCAAGCTCTTGACCACGCCCGGTTGACGGTCGCAGCCGGCAACGCAGCCGTTAACGAACAGCTTGCCAGGTTGAGCACGCTCGAAAACGAAGTTCGTTCGATCATGGGTCTCGACTCTGCTTCTACTTCCATCCAGGACGGCTCTCGTCAAAGCCGTTCGGAGATTTAGTAATCATGCCCGATGTATTTGGCAGAGACGAGGAGCTTCAGGAGATACGGTGCAGGCTCGCGAAGCGCAAGCCTTTGCTGATCCACGGCCCGGAAGGTGTTGGCAAAACATTTCTGATCAAGCATCTGCTCCCCGAGTTTCCCGACTTCATTTATTGCGAGGAATCGGCCACGATCCAATCGGTCTTTCGAGCCGTGATGGAGGCACTGCGGGAGCGGGGAGATGGTCGCGTACGCCAATCGTGTGGGCATTCGGGGCGGACGGCGATCCGCTCAAAAAGCGCGACCAATGTGAAGGGCGTTGTTATGGAAGCTCTTCATGACGCGCATTATTGCATCATCCTCGATCATCTGAAGCGCCCACCCTACGCCTTTGCAGCCGGTGTTCGCGAGATGTTGAACTGGGGCGGAACCCCAGTCATTACACTCGCGCGGTCATGCCACATGGAGGATGTTGGATTTCTGCAGGGCCTCTACCCGGACAAGGCAGATCGCTACGAGATCAGAAACTTCGATCGTGATCTCGCCATGCAGTTCGCGATGACTTGTTCGGACAAGTTCAATATCCGAGCCGATAACTTTCATGAGTTCCTGGAAAAAGTGATCGAGTACAGCCACGGCAATCCAGGCGCAATCGTTTCGATGCTGAAGATGGCCGCCCACCCGAAGTATCGCGCGAATGAGCACATCAAAATTGCACCGCTGTACATAGATTTCCGCTTGAGCTGGCAGCCCGCGAAATTCTCAAAAACTCGAAAACAGGAAACCCACAATGCTTGATTACCTCGAACTACCCATTGGCGCAAAATCGCCGGAGGTCGTAAACGCTGTTATCGAAGTGCCTTTCGAGGGACTCATGACCGACCTCTACGACAAGATCAAAAAACCCAAGAAACAGATTTGACAAGCGTCAAACAGAAAACTACATTCTGTGCAAACGTTTGCGGAAAACGTTTGATATTTTTGAAATTACAAGGCTTATTGTGCCAATGAGAATCAACAAAATAGTGGTTTGTTGTGTTCTGTCCCTGGTTGCGTCCGGGCTTTTTGCGCAGGACAAACAGACGCAATGGAAAAAGTTGTTCAATGGCAGAGATCTCACCGGATGGGAGCATGTCGGCAAAGGGGAAATGACCATCGAAGATGGTTGCATCGCCACCCATGGGGGGATGGGTTTGCTCTGGTGGACAGGAGGCAAGATCGGGAACTCCGTCATTCGGGTGGTCTACCGGACAAAGGATCGAGCTGACAACTCAGGGATCTTTATTCGAATTCCGATCCAGCCAAGAGAGGCGTGGATGCCAGTGCACTATGGATATGAAGTGAATATAGAAATCAATCCCGAGCGCTGGCAAGAGGACAACTACTACGCGACCGGTTCACTCTATTCGTTCACCAAAGTTCCTGTTCGCGCCGACCATCCCAGCCCGGAGTGGAATACCATCGAGATCACGATTGACGGTCCGCGCACAATTGTCTATGTAAACAATGTGAAGGTGACCGACTACACCGACGGTCAGCCTATCCCTCCGAGGAAGGCTGACGATCCTCTGGCTGGGCCGCGGCCCGTTGAAGGCTACATAGGGTTGCAGAATGATGGAGACGAAACGGTCTATTTCAAGGACATCGAGGTGAGGCCGTTGCGGTAGTCATCATGTCACAAGGCGAACAATAAAACCGACTAACGTTTGTGTTCGGGTGCTTTTGTGATGATGAAGTTGAAGTCATTCATCCGAGAGAGAAGATAACGCCTCTCTCGTACCAGATCACTGGGCGAGAGAGGCGTCACAGAAATTACGAGAACAGCGGCCACTTAAAGGTGGAGTGAACCTTTACCCGTCGGCCAGTCTCTTGCGACTCCAATGCCGCATTCATCACTTCCAGTATGTGGAGTCCGTGCTCGGCCGTGATCAGGCTCTCTTTCCCATTCAATAGGCAGTCGACGACATAAGCTGGGCCGCCTTGCCAACTATAGGTTCCGGGATCTTCGCAGAACCGCTCCTTTTTGAGCACTGGCTGACCGCGCCATGACATATCCACACCATGCGGTCCCCAATCATAGCCAACCAGATGCATGATGCCGTCCGTACCAGTCATGTCGATGGTGTAGTCGGTCCTGGAAATGTCTTTATCGTCCAAACCGCTGAAGTACGTATAGCCAGTCTGGATGTGCGAAAACACGGCATTGTCGTGCTCGATGATGAGCATCGTGTTGTCGTCGGCCGTCACTTTCACGTCCTGCGCAGGACCGTCATGCGGGTGAACCGTACGAACCGGTTGCGATATGCCGTACATGCCCACAACGGACCTGGCTGGACCGAGCAGACCCGTGAGGGTTCCCACGTTATAGACGCCAAGGTCATACAAACACCCTCCGCCTTTTTCGAAGAACCAGGGGGACCACAATTTCCCCTCGTGTCCGTATGTTGCATGGGCGCTGTATATTTTCCCCAGTTTTCCGCCGGCAATCGTCTCAGCCATGAACTTGAACTGCGGACTGGTCACAACGGTTGGGGCGGGGAAAATCTTTGTCCTTTTCTGATTGGCCAAATCAATCAGCAACCGGGCATCGCTGACTTTTAAAGCCATAGGTTTTTCAGTCCATACATAACATCCCGCATCGAGAGCCGCCTTATTTACCTCGAAGTGAGAAGGCATGGAAGTGGTGTTGACCAGCAGATCGAATTTTGGACCTTTCTTGATCTGGTCATACACGTTGTAGTAGTACTCCGGGATATTGAACATTTTGGCGAGATCTTGAGCACGCGAAGGAATGATGTCACACGTGCTAACGATTTCGATAAAGGGACATTCCAGCATGGCTTTGACATAGGCGCCCCTGGCCACATTGCCACAGCCAATGTGGCCGACGCGGATCTTCGAACCGAAAGAACCGCTGGTGTTGAGAGAGAATCCAGCCTTCGCTAGAAGTCCGACTGCTGCTGCTCCCTTGATGAAGTCTCTACGATTTGTTTCTACCATCACTCCTCCTTGATTCCATCGATTCCTTCCGGGGAAGGCTTAGATCCAGGTTCCGGAGCCGGCACAATGACAGCCGGTTGCGGTTCGTATGAAAGCATTGCGCCGGCGGAGAATGCGAAAGCAACACCGACCCAATCCAACACAGCAAGACGCTCATGAAGAATGAAGAACGCGAATGCAACCGTAACCATCGGGTAGAGGGCAGTTAGTGGGATCGCAACCGAGGCTTTCGCCCCGCGTTCCAAAGCTGCGAACAAGAACCATGTCCCCAAGCCGTTTGCCGCGCCTGCCAACGTTCCCCAGAAGATGTCGCGATGGGTCAGCGAACCGAGACCAGAACCGCGCCAAAAGAGAGGAAGCGCCAGGACATATCCGGCCATAACCCAGACAAGCAACGATGATGCATCTACGCGATTGCTTCCCAGCTTTTGTAGAATTCCGACCACGCCCCACAAGAGAGCAGCCAGCAACGCCGGGATGAGCCAACCAACAAGCACCGTTTTCACCGGGCGAAAATCACAACAGCAACGACCGCCATAGCAATACCCAGAACCTGAATCTGGTTCAGCTTTTCTTTCATCAACAACACGGCACCGATTACCGTAAATAATGGAAAGAGCGCAGTCACAGGCGCCACCAGGGAAGCTTTGCCTCGAGCCATTGCCGCGTAAAATGCGAGCATTCCAAACGTGGCAAGCACGCCGTTAAGAATGCCGTAAACGATTCCCGCCTTATCTGCCTGGATTACGAAACGCACCTTTGCCAACGCCAGCAACAAGGGCGGTATGGTGCCGAGCACAAATAAGATCTGCAAAGCGCGCGGATTCATACGATCGGCGCCCAACTTCACCAGGAATGCCCACACGCCCCACCAGAACAAGGCCAACAGAGCGAACCAGATCCATTTGGAACCGCGTGTCAAAATTTTCCTTTATTGAACGTCGATCAAATTTCAAATTCAGATCTTCAAGAGTTACTTCTGGCGTGGAGCGAAAAACCCCAGATCTAAATCCGCGTACAGTTGTTGGCAAACGTTTGCGGAAAGCGTTTGCAGCGCTGCAATCTACTGTATCAGCGAGGTTGCTGTCAATCTATTCCTCGACTGATCTCGTTGCAGACCGGCGCATATAGAGCGAATGTAGGCGGCATTACATCCACAACAGCCGCCAACGTAATTGATGCCTTCCGCAACCGCGGTCGCGCCGAATTCTTCAAATTGCGCACGGGAGACCTGAATTGTTTCCATTGCATCCGGAAACTCCGGGAGGCGCGTGAAGCAAGGCGTAACATCCGTGGTACGAAACGCGGCGGGCTGAGCGATTACTGGTTTGTGGGTGGCATTGCGCATGGCCCACAGCAACGGCAACATTCGTGCTGGTTCCTGCTCGCAATTTGCCCCAACCGCCAAAGCTCCTGCGTCGATCATGGCCTTGGCACATTCTTCCGGTGTATGGCCGTCGGTGCAACAGTCCAACGTCGGACGGAAGCTCATTGTCGCAAGTGTGGGAACACCAACATCAGCAGCACATTCGAGTGCGATCAGCATCTCTTTTAGGTGAAAGAAAGTCTCTGCAATCAGGAAATCGATACCGGCATCTTTGAGGAGTCGAATTTGCTCTTTCAGCAAATCGCGCACATGATCCGCAGCCCCTTCACCTTCACGCTCAAAAAGCTGCGTGCGCGAGACAGATCCGGCTATCAGGGCACGATCACCGCCCACTTCACGCGCGATTTTAACGGCGTTCCGATTGATGTCTTCTGTCCGGGAACCATATCCTGCCCGGGAGAGTTTTTCGCGGGTCGCAAAGAACGTAAGCGCCTGCAGGACTTGAGAGCCGGCGCTTAGAAACTCGCGGTGCAACTCGCGGAGAGCGTCCGGATTTTCAATAACCACTTCCGGTGTAAATTGCCCGCTTCCTTTCCCGGTGCCGACCTTTTCTCGTCTTGAACCACTATCTACATAACCACGGCGTTCGAGTTCGAGGAGATATCCGCCATCCCCCAAGATTGGAGTGCCAGCCTTCAACAGAGACTCGATATCCTTCAGCATGCAGAATCATTCTCCTTTGTGGTTCTTTATTTGAGAGTTCCAAAAACTTGCAGCAGCGCCCACGAGTCCGGCATCTTTGCCAAGCTTCGCGGCCATGATGGGGACCTTTTTCCCGGCATCGGCCCAGATGTGATCTCTTACAGACTCCACCATTGCTCGCCAGTAAAGCCTTCCATCCAACCCAAGACCGCCGCCCACAATGATCGCTTCGGGATCCAGCACGTTCGCAAGAAATGCCACGCTAACGCCGAGAGCCCGTCCCGCGGTCTGGACAACATCGATTGCGTTTTCATCTCCGGCCTCCGCTCGCGTGGTCACCTCTTCTCCGGCAATCACGTTGTTGCCTGACCTTTCGGAGTAGCGCTGCGCGAGAGCCGGCCCAGAGGCGAATTGCTCAAGAACTGTGCTGCTGTACGTGCCACAATGCGGGCACGTGAAACTGAGCGGTGCGGTTGCTAGCACTATGGCGTTTCCGTGAGCGCCGATGTGAGGCTTTCCGTCTTGCACGAGACATGAGCTGATGCCGGTTCCCACCGTGACATATACAAAGCAGCGAAATTCCTTGGCCGCTCCCATCAGAGCTTCGCCAACCGCAGCCGCTCTTACGTCGGACTCCACAACAGTGGGAGCAATCCCCGCGAGATGTTCTCGAACGGGCATCCCGGCCCACTGAATGGTCTGGCCACTGGTCACGTGACCAGTCGGATCGACTAATTCGGCTACACCTGCGCCGATTCCTGCGATACGGTGACCCGCCGCCTCGGCGCAGTCCCGGAGTTCGCGGGCAAGACTGCATGTGTCTTCCAGAACCAGATCACCGGGCCGATTTGGCACCGTGGGGATCACTTTTCGGTGGAGAATCGTGCCGCTGGGAAACAGGACTACACCCGCGGCAGTCTTGGTTCCTCCGATATCAAGTCCAAGAACTGCCGTCTCACTGTTTATTGTGGGCGTTTGGATTGTCATTTGTTCTGTAACTGCTTGATATACCACTGAACGAAATGTTCAACGCCCGTTTCACTTGGCGCATAAACTCCCGGAATGTACTTCGCGGAATTGATACCTTTCTGATTGTTTTCGCAAAGCATCCAGTCCTGTTCAGAAGTCAGCCGCCAGAATTTGGTCAGTCGGCCCACATCATAGTCAATTCCTTCCTGGGCATCACCGCGCACGAGCCAAGTGACTTCGGCGCTCGTCAACTGGGGCGCCTTAGGCGTGAGACACAGGGTCATGACGTAATCTCCGCTTGCCTCCAACAGAAGGTTGGGGAGAGTCACTATGGCGAACACACCGGTGTCGTGATTTGGGATCGTACCCATCAGAGGTGCGACTGGTTTGCCGTCCATGCTTTCCGTTACATGACCGGGGCGAAGGAAGAAGCGCCGGTAGTGATACCAAGTATCCGGCAGAAAGGGGATCTCCTCGACCGGTAACCCAAGACTCTGTGCTTCCTCCCGGGCCTGAGCTTCAGCGGAAGATGCTTCCGCTTGAGCTTTCTCCGATCCGACTGCGGCCGCAAAGCGCACTGCCTTACAGTACTGCGGGTGTGCAACGCCGCAGTGGTAACACTCGCGAGAGTTCTCGACGACCAACTTCCAATTCGCCGCGATTTCGTACTCCTGCTTGTGAGCAATCTTGGCTCGCGACAAATCATGAGGGCGGAGACGAGGCTCCATGGCGCGGCGAAAAGGTTCGAAATCAGGAGGGTGGTTGGATGACGAAATGAATATCAGGTCTTCCAGGACTTCGACGTGAGCTCGAAACAGGCCATTTTTCGCGACGTCGAAGTCTTCCGGCATAAACCGTGCGTTGAGCAAGGCTCCATCGTGCCGGTAAACCCACTGATGATAAGGACAGACGAGACTGCGCGCAGTGCCCTCGCCCTCGATGCAGATTCGTGATCCACGATGACGACACACATTCACCAGGGCGTGAATCCGCATCTGCGGATCGCGAATTACGATGAAGGACTCATTGGCAACTTCGAAGAGGAAATAATCTCCCGGATTGGGTATCCGATTCGCGTGGCCGGCGAACAACCAATTCTCGAGGAAGACGTTTTCGATGTCCTTCTGAAAAATCGAGTCCGACGTGTAGAAAGTCGGGTCGAGACCATAGCCTGCCTGGCGTCGCTGAAGCAAGTCTGGAAACATAACGTGACATCGCCTGCAGCGAAACCGATTCTTAGCAAACGTTTGCCGCAAACGTTTGCCGAGGACTATATTCGTTCCACTCCGGGCTGTCAACGACGTTTGTTTCGGAGAAGAGCTATGGCTTGTAGAAATCCAACAAACGTTTGCGTAATATGCAGACGTGAATCAAGCCATTCCATACCGCCGGCTTGTGGGAGCCAATTCGGCTCAAATGAAGGACGTGGCCGAACGCGCTGGAGTCTCGATCAGTACGGTTTCGCATGTTCTCAACAATACCCGGCCTGTGGCGGAGGAAACTCGTTCGCGCGTGCTTCAGGTCATGCGCCAACTCAACTATTACAAGAATGCCAGTGGTCGCAGGCTGGCCAGAGGGCGCAGTGATGCCTTCGGCCTTATCATTTCCGACGTTGAGAACCCGTTTTTCCCCGAAGTGATCAAGAACTTCGAACGGGAGGTCGTACAAATCGGCTTTGACATATTCCTCGCCCCAACCAACTACGATCCAGCCCACGCGAGCAGCGCGGTTCGGAGGATGATCGAGAATAAAGTCCAAGGCGTGGCAATCATGACATCTCAGTTGGAATCAGACTTGATCGACCAACTGCTGACCAATGACATACCGGTTGTAACTTTGGATGGAGAAAAAGCCTCTCGAGGGCGCAGCAACATCAGGGTGGACTATTCGGGTGGAGCCAGGGAAGCTGTTCACTATTTGAAGGAAATGGGGCACGCGCGCATTTCCTTTATCACAGGACCACAACATCGTTTTTCCGCCAGAACTTATAAGCAAGCATTCATAACCGCTCTCAAGGAAAACGGCCTGCCTGCCGCTCGCTGCACCGAGGGAGATAACACGATTGAGGGCGGCCGGGCAGCGATGCAGGTCATCTTAAGCGATCCCCCTCTGCCGACTGCTGTGATCTGTGGCAATGATCTGATGGCGCTTGGAGCAGTACATGCGCTCACAGAAGCAGAGATGCGAGTGCCCAACCAGGTGTCCATCATCGGGGCAGACGATATCCCTTTCGCGCGCTATGCCAACCCTCCACTAACCACGGTGCGTATTCCACGCGATCAGCTCGGCAAGCTTGCTTTCGAGGCATTACATCGATTGATGCGGAGCAAGAGGCGGTTGGGGATTGAGTATGTAGTGGAGACACACCTGATCGTACGCGGATCTTCAGGAGCCAATTCAGACAGACGGAATTAATTCGATTTCTTATTGACAACATGCGGTGAAGCAACTAAAAGGATGTGGTTTTGAAACCGATTACAGAAACCGATTTCACGGATTGCCTCCTGGAAATTTGTTCTGACGAGATGCATAAAAGGAAAGAACAAGGAGACAGATGATAGGAGCAGTTGATATCGGCGGTACCAAAGTGGCGGTTGGGATTCTAGATGACACGGGACGGGTGCTATCGAAGCGATCCGCCGCCACCGGCAGTTCTTGTTCCTATCCGGATGCATTAGGGCGTATCGAGTCAATGTTGCGCTCCGCGGAAAAGGAAGCTGGAGCCAGCATTACGGGAATTGGCATCGGATCAACCGGTCCCGTCGATCCTTTTACCGGCCAATTTGGCGATATCGATCTCTTGCCACTTTGGCGCGATGCCAATCTGGTTGAAGACCTGGGCCAGATATTCAAAGTAAAGACCGCAATCGAAAACGATGCCGACGCCGGCGCTTTAGCGGAAGCAAACTGGGGAGCCGGGAAAGGCAGTAAACGGTTTGTCTATGTGACAGTGGGAACAGGCATTGGAGGCGGGATCATTCTTGACGGCCAGTTGTATCGCGGCGTCGATGGCGCTCATCCAGAAATCTGCCACCAGGTCATTAACTATGACGGGCCGGAATGCTCATGCGGGCTGCGCGGCTGTTGGGAAGCGCTCGCGCGCGGCCCTGCCATGGCGGCATGGTTCCAGACCCAGCTTCCTCCTGAGCGCCGGGAGCAAGAAAACATTACGGCGAAAGAAATCTGCCACCTGGCCAGAGAACAGAATGAACTTGCGCTCCGGGCAGTAAAACGGGAGGCCTATTATCTGGGCCTTGGCCTGGCAAACATCATTAATCTCTTCGTTCCCGACGTGCTCGTGCTCGGAGGCGGGATGATGAGAAGCTCCGACCTGTTGATGGAACCTGCACTCGCGGTCGTCCGTCAAGGATGCCGCTTTGTCCCCCTGGAGAAAACCGAGATTGTTCTGGCTTCACTCGGTGATGACGTGAACTTAATTGGTGCAGGCAGAGTCTGGTATCACAGGTTCATGTCGTCAGCTCACGCAGGAAGTGTTTTCGCATGAAATCCCGACGGTATCTTCTCGGACTCGTTTTTCTCACGTTTTTCATGATCTCGTTGCTGACGAATATTCTCGGGCCGATGGTCCCCGATATCGTCTCAGCATTTCATCTAAGTCTGGCTGCCGCGGGATTTCTCGTATTTTCTTTCTTTATAGCCTACGGAGTGGTCTCAATTCCCGCCGGTTTCATGGTTGAACGCTTCGGCGAAAAAACCGCCATAGTCCTGGCATGGGTTGCAGCGGCGGTTGGCTCCGTAAGCTTTGCATTATTCCCAAGATATCAAGTCGCGATTGCTTCGCTATTCGCAATTGGCGCGGGCATGACGATTCTGCAGGTGGCGATTAATCCACTTCTGCGAGTCACGGGAGGCGAAGAGAATTACGCATTCAATTCCGCCTTAGCACAATTGGTGTTCGGTAGCGCCTCGTTCCTAAGCCCGCGAGTCTACACATACCTGGTGTTGAATCTGAAATCTTCAGTTTCCCCGAACCAACTGTTGTCTCTGCTCAAGAGGCTTACGCCCGCATCGCTTCCATGGGTTTCCATCTATTGGGTATTCGGCGCCGCGACTGTGTTCATGCTCGCGATTCTGGCCGTAACCCGCTTTCCCAGAGTTCAACGTACGGAGGAGGAGAGCGCCGGTTCCTGGGAGATTTATCGCAACCTGGCGCGAAAGCCGACCGTCCAGCTTTACTTCCTTGCGATGTTCGCATACGTCGGCTGCGAGCAGGGAACTGCAAACTGGATCTCGAAATTTCTTTTCCAGTACCACGGTTTCGATCCTCATACGACTGGAGCTATAGCGGTTTCGGAATTTTGGGGATTGATGACCGTTGGTTGCTTCGTTGGGATGTTGCTGCTCAAGATATTCGACAGCCGCAAAGTTCTCATTGGGGCATCCGTCTGCGCTCTTGGCAGCTTATCTGTCGCGTTGTTTGGCTCCGCCGCTCTCGCGCGATGGGCATTTCCGGTGATTGGACTTTTCGCGTCGGTGATGTGGCCGATCATCGTCTCACTCGCGCTCAATTCTGTTGCCGAACATCACGGAGCATTTTCGGGGATTCTGAGCACGGCTGTGATTGGCGGCGCCATCGTTCCCTTGATCATCGGCCGCATCGGCGACCACACCGGATTACGCGCCGGAATGGCCTTTCTCTATCTCACATTCGGATTTGTCATGAGCATTGGATTCTGGGCGCGTCCGCTGATTTCCAATGCAACTATCTCGTTAAGAAAAAGCGAGTCGAGCAGCAGTCCCGACCTTGCAGTTAAAAGTTCCGGACATAATCTCTAAACCAGTTTCCTCTCGTGCGAATACACGCCGGTACAAACTAGTTCTTACTCACGTCACGGCATAATTGCCGGCCTTTTTCTTTTGGCTATCGAGGTCCTGCGGAAACAAGCCAAACTCGCCATCTACAACGTAGGAGCAGAAGCGAAATGAGTCGGCGTCCGCTCCAGACACCCTTGCGAGATGTTCAGCACTAAGCTGTGCAGGAATGATGTCAGCGAGAAACTGCCAATTGGGAGGGAACTGCGGGAGCTGAAACACAAGACCTGCCGCTTCGTTTTGCACTTCCTGGCCAATGAGCATGACTTTGGCTCCCAACTGCTCGAGGTCGCGTGTCACGGCCAAGTCTTGCGGACGCATGTAACTGCTATCGATCCAGACTCCAAAACGCATGCCGGGACGAATAATCTCCTGCGGGCCATGCCGGAAACTACCAGTAACCATAGCGGTTGCGGGAAGTTTAGCGCCCTCTTCCCAAAGGAGCCTTGCTTCGTGACAGGAACCAAGGCTGCAACCGCGGCCGAGGAAGTATGTGGCCGCTGGATGTGCAGTCCAGTCAGAAGTTTCAATCTTCGTTCGCCAGCCTGTGAGTTCCTTTTCCGTTTCCTCGATGCCGCGCAGCAAGGAATCGATGAGTGGATGACTAAATCCATTATTCACATGACAAATGAGCGCGCCAGCGGCGGCGGCTAACGTTGTATATGTATTGACCGAAATACCATGATCTCTCAGAGTGGGGACAACGATCGGAACCTGGGCTTCTCGAGCAAGCGGAGAATCAGATGAACAGGTAATTCCGATTACTGCCGCACCGGACTCGCGGGCTTTGGAGAGAAGTTGAGTAATTTCCACACTTCGTCCGCTTCGCGAGATCGCAATAATCGTTGTCTTTTCCGGAATGGGAGTGAATCCGAGAAGATCACTTAAGTCTCGCAAGCAGATGTGCTTCTGCGATAGACACAAGAGCGGATGGACGCAGAGGGCCGCATGCCAACTGCTGCCGATCCCGGTCAGATAGACCATGCGTGCGTTTTGGATCGCTGCCGCAGCGGCCCGCAGGTCTGTGGCTGACGACGACTGGCGTAAATGGGAGAAGGTACCCTGTAGTTCTTCCGGCTGGCGAAGAATATCTTGAAGGAAATGCGTCATGCTCTTTATGAAACCGATTTCTGTAATCGGTTTCTCGACCTTTTTAATCCCTTGTTCTGGAGTTGTCAATCAAAGAAGCCCGGCGTTCACTGCGCTTGAAATTACAGTGGAGAATGGGCACAGTGCCACTCAAAAGCGAAAAAATCCCGGTTTCTTTGGATACATGTTTGAGAAATTGGGGCGACCTACTCGGGTGAGCCGGGTCGCCCCACGATGGAGTGTGCCTGTCAACACCCATCAAAATGAGATGCGGCCTGACACCTGAATGTTCCTCGGAGACGTGACCGTTCCATTCCACTTGCCAAAGTCTGGGCTCGCGACGTCGGTGTTGAATGCGCTCCCGCCGCCTCCGTAAGAAAGCAAGAAAGTGCCTACGTTGTTGAAGTGGTGCTGATTGAAAATGTTAAAGGCGTCGCCGCGCAACTGGAACTTGAAACGCTCGGTGATCTGAATCGTTTTTTCCAAGCCCATATCGAAGTCGCTGTAACCAGGCTGCCGGAAGTTTTGCACGCGTGGTCCGCTGCCGGCATAAAAGTTAAAGCTGCTTGCGGGTTCGAACGAGTTCACATTCAACACTGGCTGGCTTGGGTCGAAATGGCTTGGAGACTGGGAGAATGGCGACGCTCCAGACAGCAATGCCGGCGAACAGTAGCTGACGACCTGTGATGGCACATTGCAAAACGAAGAGTTAATCACGAACGGAATTCCAGACTGGGCGCGAAATACTCCGTTGAGAGCCCAGTTGCCGAATAAGGTGTTCAGAGCACCCCCTTGCAACCAGCGTTTGCCATGTCCGAACGGGAGTTCGTAGTTGTAGGCAATATTCAATGCCTGTGGAACGTCCTCAAGAGCGAGCGAACGATTGCGCCCGATCTCGTAAGGCGAAAAGTACACGGGATTGTACAGGTTCTCGCTGTTATCGGCGTTCGTGATCAGCTTCGAGTTGGTATAGCTAAGCATGGCCCAAAGGCCTTTGTTGAAACGGTGTTCGGCTTTCAACTGAAATGCATGGTATGTCGAGCTGCCCTGGTTCTCGTTGAGACCCGAGATGTTATTGCAGTACTGCGGATACGGTAACAACGCCTGCGCCACTGACGGTGAACAGCCCGTCATGGTCTCCACGAAATTCGAGAATGGAAGTGGTACTCCGTCCACTTCAGTGTCGCCAGGCTGAAACTCGTCGTACAGCTTGGCGCCGAGGGAGAGATAGCTCGGGTCGATCACGTTGATCGGGGCAATGTGCGACAACAAGCGCGTGCCCTTTGATCCGACGTAGGAAGCTGAGACATAATCGCGATCGGTGAATTGGTGCTCAACCGTCAGATTCCACTGTTGCACATAGGGAAGGCGATTGGCCGTACGAGGACGATAGTTAGGAGTGTTGCCTCCGTTGTCGAAAGTTGAAACCAAATTAGGCGGAACGGGATGGTTCGAGGGGAAGCCATCGCTCAAAATGAATGCGGCCTGAGTTCCTCCCTGCGAACTGTTGAACACTGCCGTTGCGTTGTAGCCATCCTGCGAGATTCCGCTTGCCCAACCTGGCATGTTTGCATTGTCGTAGAAGATTCCGTATCCGGAACGTATCACAGTCTTAGATGTGAGGGCATAGGCTATGCCGAGTCGAGGCGCGATCCCGCGGTACCATGTGTCCTCCGGGGCCCGCCTGCCGGAGCGGCCATCGCCGCTTCCCGCATAGGCCACAGCTCCCAGCAGGTTATCCGCACCAGGGTTCGGAAGGGTCGGATCGAAATAGGAAAAGTGATCTTCATCATCAAATGGTGGCGGGTCGATCTCATAGTGGATGCCCGGCGAAATCGTCAGTTTAGGTGTAACACGCCACGTATCCCCTAGAAACAGCATATATCCATTCGTATGAGCATCTATTTTGGTCGTGGTGTAGAAATTTGTCTGGGCAGAATCCACTTGTTCCAGCAGGAAGCTTGCGATTGGGCTGCCTCCCACACCGTTGAGACTGGTTTCCTGACTCGAAAAATTGAAGCTCCCCGACTGCCCTCCGAGAAAGATAGCGGAGTTCCGCGCGATTCGTACCTCGCCGCCAAACGAGATTGAGTGTTTCCCCCGCGTCATGAAGAATGCATCATTGACGATGTAGGCTGGGGCGAGCCATGGCTGGATGTTGGGATCGCCAGATCCATTGCCATATTGCTCGAACACCGTCTCTTGGCTGTTATGGTCGCGGAAGCTTATCACTGGCGGGTATTCGTGGCTCGCGACTCCGGGGATCTGGGGAAGCTTATCTGCAAACTTTCCATCGATACCGCCTCCATAAGCCTTGTCATTTTGGTAGCCGAAAGCCAGGTGGTTCACCATACGAGGGTTGAGGGTGTGGTCCCAGTTCACTCGCAACACCGACGTTTTCTTGAATGTTGTACCGGTATTGCTGATCGTTTCCGGAAGGCCGGTAAACGTAGTTGGAGGCAGGTATTTGTAGTAGAACATCTCGGAAATGTGGTCTTTCGTGCCAAGGTATTGATCCACTTTTTCCATGACGCTGTCGGCATCCGTGCCTAAGAATGCCGGCTGGGCAGGCGCCAGGTAGTTATTCTGGACACGATCGGGATACGTGGGATCTGGAAGATACTGCAACCATTGCTTGGCAAGGGAGTTTTGCAGGCGAGGATCGTTCGCGCAAATTACATTCGGGGTTTGGCCATCGCAGCCCATGAACTGCTGATGAGTGGCCGGATCGTAAATCGGCTGACCCCAATCGCGGAAATCTCCCTGCCGTTCTGCCAGCGTAGGAATGGAGAGCGTGGGCCGGACCAATGCGCCTCGGATCCTGAAAGCTTCGAAATTAGCGAAGAAGAACGTGCGATGGTTTTCATCTTTCCAGAAGGGCAGCTTCAGTGGACCGCCAAAATTTCCCCCAAAGTCGTTCTCGATGTCCTGTGCCTTGTCGGCGGCGGCGATACCCCATTGCGTAGCATTTAAGGAAGAATCTCGATGGTATTCAAATGCGCTGCCATGATAACTGCTGGTTCCCGACCTCACGTTCTCGATGGTGACTCCACCGGCGCTTCCATACATCGGGTCGTAATTTGAAGTAAGAACCTGAAACTCGCTGATTACGTCTGGTGACTGCGGGAAATCGTTAATCGCGCCCGACAAACCCTGCGTTCCCGAAGAGTTGAACAGAGCGATTCCATCGAGCACGGCGATCCCGGTCTGCGACTGGCCGCCGTTGACGTGCGCCCCAGCGGCGTCGCCGCTGCCGCGCACTACCCCAGGAAGGATGGAAGCGAAGTTGGCTGCCGAACGCATCGATCCGGAAACGAGCAGTGGAACCTCTTTGATGACTTGCGGATCAATACTGTTACGAAGTTCTGCGTTCTCGAAGTTCAACGCGGACGCATTGGCGGCGACTTCCACCTGCTGGGAGGAAGTTTCCAGCTTGAGCTGGACGTTCAGCCGAATGGGATAGCCGACCCGCACAAGAATGCCATCTTGAGCGTACTGGGCAAAGCCCGGCGCAGTGATCGTGAGTTGGTAGGTGCCGGGAAGGACGTTTTGGAAAGAATAGTATCCGTTGGCGTCCGAGACAAAGTTGGACGTTTGGTTCGTATCCTTGGAAGTCAGCGTGATTTGTGCGCCCGGAACGAGCGCGTCATTAGGATCAGTAATGACTCCGACGATAGAGGCGTTATTACTCTGCGCCCAAAGCGCCGGAGTGATGAGAGTGCAAACTAGGAAAAGGCACGCCACAAATGTCCATACAATGTTTCGCATACCAGGCTCCTCTTGGCTGCTGCATTTGAATCTCCGTCGCCGGCGTAATGAGTACACGTTCGACTCTTTTGGGCACGCTTTGGCCGCCTCTTTTGAAGTGGTCCAACACGTATTGGCAGGTACGCGTGGTGACAAAGTTTCTGAAACCGATTTCTGCAAGCGATTACATCGGCAAGCGTTGTAGCACTGCATGACCACGCTGTCAAGCGGGAACTCCCGCACAGCATTCGGTGGCGGCCCCATTCGCGGTCTTCGCAAAAGCTATCGAGCCGAAACTCGGACTGCTCCCCAATCGAGAGGGACGCGATGGGTTGAATGCAAACGCATGCAGGCATCCGTGGGTTGCGAGTTTCAAGCGACATGGATTTTCGTCGGGAATCGTGATAGTTTCTGGCTCTTAACTTCACACACGTCAGCGCGCCTCCTCCTTACAACGATAAGGATCTCTCAGGAACAACCGGGAGTTGAGTTTGAAGTGCTGCAGAGAATGCTGAAACTCAAACGCAAGAAAAATGCGGATTGCAGATTGGAAGCCGATTTTGTTATCCACGACTCAACTGCGCCAGTTCGACGACCGCAGCTGAAAATCAGCTCATGGGTTTATCTTGTTTCGCTAATTTGTTTTTTGCCGTTTTCTCTGGTGTCCACTCTTGGTGCACAAAATGTAAGCGTCCAAGAGCGGGCCGCCAATGGGATCTCCCTTGCGCGGCAAGGAAAGCTTTCTGCGGCGGAGCGAGAACTCCGAGCGGCAGTGAAAGAGGCGCCTTCCGTCGCCGTTTATCGTGCTCAATTGGGATCCATATTAGGTCTCGAAGGGAAATGGCAGGAGTCGTTAGGAGCTTTTCAGAAATCAGTTCATTTGGCTCCCGAGAACCTTGATTTCCGGCGGGAATTGGCTGCTGTGCAATGGCAATTGAATTTGTTTTCTGACGCTCAAAGCAATCTTCTATATGTGCTTAAAAAGCGGCCTAGCGACGCGGGAGCGATTTTGTTACTGGGCCTCGTGAAGGAGAAATTAGGAGATTACGCGAAAGCTGCCCAGTTACTCGACTCACAGTTCAAACTGGTGGCAGTGGAACCCGAACGTACGGTGTCTTTGTTTCACTCCGTCGTCGAGAGCGGCCAGCATGACAAGATTGCAAAGGTTGTTGACGTTCTGAAGTTGCACGCGAACGATAAACCATGGGCTGACGCCATTATCCGTTGTACACAAATCGCCATGTTGGGTGGAGATTTGCAAACTGCCGAAGTTTTGTTCTCGTTGATTCCGGCCGAAAATTCAGTTCGCGTTGCGGCAGGGTTTCAATTGGCAAAGCTCTTCTATAGTCACTCTCAAGTCTCGCGGGCAGAAGAGCTTCTACTGAAACTGAAGTCTCAAGGAGTGGATAACGCGGACATAGAGGTTCTGCTCGGAAACTGCTTCGAGTCAGAACACCAGTCAGAGCAGGCGATAGCAGCCTACCGCCGTGCGATTGCAGCGGATCCTTCGCGAGTCGAGCGTTACGAAGACCTGATCTTTCTCTTTCTGTATCAGCATAGAATTGAAGATGCTCTCCTTGTGGTGAATCAGGCTCTCGCGATTGCGCCGAATGACAGTCGCCCCTGGGTATGGAAAGGAAACGTGGACCTACGCAGGAATGCCTACAATGACGCTGTCGAGAGCTACACGCACGCCCTTCGGCTCGATAAAGAAAATTCCGATGCACTGTACGGTGTCGCTGCGGCCTACTACGCTACTGGCCAAAGCGATGCTGCGATCGCGCAGTGCAAAGCCGGAATTTCACAGTTTCCAGATGATGCACGCTTCTATCTCTCCTATGCAGACATCTTGTTAGCCTCTCCCGACGCGATGCAGCAGCATGCGCAGGCGAGAAATCTCCTGGACAAAGCTCTGAAATTTGCGCCGCACTCTGCTCAAGCTCACTATCTGCTCGGTCAGATCGCGCTGCAGGAGGGGCAATTGAAAGAAGCCGAAGAATATCTGTTGCGTTCTCTATCGTTCGATTCAGAACGAAGCAAGACGCATTTTGCACTGTCTCGCGTTTATCGCCGCACGGGACGCGCCGATGAGGCAGAGAAAGAGTTTGCGCTCTATGAGAAGCTAAAAGAAAAGGAGGAGAGTGGCGGCAGTTCGCTTGGCACGTCCACAACGCAATGAGTTCAGTCACTGGCTGCAAAGCCGTTGAGAATCCTTGCATTTTGCGCGCTGGCCTCTCGCGACGCCGATTCCTCGCTGCGCTCTCCACCGCGGCTGCTGGTCATCTCCTTCCTCAGAGACTGCTTGCAGACAAGGCCCCGGCCGTTCCCATTTTCTCAGACGTTACAGCCGAAGCAGGTCTCACCTGGCGACAGTTCAACGGATTTTCTCCCGACAGGCACCTGATCGAGACCATGGGAGGTGGTGTCGGTCTCTTTGATTTCGACAATGACGGATGGCTGGATATTTTTCTGTTGAACGGCGGTGAAACGCCTCATGGTAAGAGCGAGAAGCCCCTTCAGAATGCGTTATATCGCAATTTAGGTAATGGCAAATTTGAGGACGTGGCCGTGGCAGCGGGTCTTAGCAAGCTCAAGACCTACGGCATGGGCGTAGCAATTGCGGATTTCGACAACGACGGCCATCAGGATGTGTTTATTACGGGATATCCAAATTGTGTGCTCTACCACAATAACGGCGATGGTACGTTCACGGATGTCACCGAAGACGCGGGTCTTCGAAATGCGGGCAAATGGGCCGCGAGCGCCGCTTGGTTCGATTACGATCGCGATGGATTTCTCGACCTTGTGATCTGCAACTACGTGGAGATGTCTTTCGACGTCGCACCACGGTGCCTGTATCTAGACATGCGGACTTACTGCGAGCAGCGCGCCTATAAAGGTGTGCCCTTAACCATCTACCACAACAACCGCAATGGCACATTTACCGATGTGACCCGGTCTTCGGGGCTCGACCGGTTCGTGGGAAGAGCGCTCGGCGTTGTTGCGCTTGATATTGACGATGATGGATGGCCGGATCTGTTCGTGTCTCGCGATGCTTCTCCAAATCTGCTGCTGCTAAACAAACACAATGGAACTTTCGCGGATGCCGGAGTGGCAGCGGAAATCGCATACGACAGCAATGGCAACGCGAAAGCCGGCATGGGAGTGGATGCAGGAGACATCAACGGCGACGGGCGGCCGGATTTCGTGGTAGGGAATTTTAGCCTTGAGTACCCATCGCTATTTCTTAGCCGCCCAGGTCTGTTTTTCGAAGAAGCAGCTCGCACGGCCGGAATCGGTAGCGCCGCGCAATTCAACGTCACATGGGGCGTTCATTTCGTTGATTTTGACAATGACGGATCTCTCGACATCATGCTGGTCAACGGTCATATCATCGAGGTAATCGAATCGTTGCAGCCCCAGGTGAAGTACAAGGAGCGGCCTCTACTTCTGCATAATTCAGGCAACGGTAAATTCGAGGATGTGAGCTTCAGCGCCGGACCAGCATTCGCGAAAGGCTACCAGGCCCGTGGCCTTGCTGTTGGGGACTTCGACAATGATGGCGCGCCCGACGTTATCTTTACCTGTATCGGTGACTCGCCGGTTCTTCTCCGAAACAACGTGGGGCAGAAGAACTCCTGGGCCGGCGTTCGGTTAATTGGGACAAAAAGCAATCGGGATGCGATCGGCGCCAAGTTAACTCTCAGCGTTGCGGATCGTAAACTCGTGAGGTGGCTGGCCGGAGGATCCAGTTATCTTTCATCTCACGATAAGCGAATCATATTTGGACTGGGAACGTTACCGGCGAACCAAGCCGTAAATATTGAAGTCCTCTGGCCAAGCGGTACGCGGCAAACTGTTACTGCTCTTAAGATCAATCGTTACCATCAGATCGTCGAACCGTCTTGATCTTACGCGGACAGTAACTTCCCTTGAAGTGATCGGTCATTGCGATGTATTCCAATCGCAATCAGATAGGCTTGCGCAATCTTCCGCCGTTCAGCGTCCCTTAACGGCAGCGGTACCGGTTGACTGGCGAATCACCAGTTCTGTCCCGATGTAATAGTCTTCCCCTTTGCGACGCTTCAGTTTCAGCATCTTTTCGAGGGCGCGGAAAGCCACAGCGCCTAAATGCTCACGCGGCACACGAATCGTTGTTAAGGGCGGCCGAGCCAAAGATGCAAATGCAATATCGTCGATGCCAACAATCGACATCTGTTCCGGGACTTTAATGCCAACCTGTTCGAGGGTGCTCATCGCTCCCATGGCGATGAGATCGCTGCCGCAGAAAATTACGGTAGGCTTATTCTCATCGGAAAGCAGGGTATGCACAGCGGAAGCGCCGGCATCGATTTGGTAACTGCTGTTGAGCACTCGAATCGGACGGAGACCGCGTTTGACAAGGCCGGCGACTAAAGCTTCCTTGATAGTGACAGCGGTGCGATTATCCTCGGGGCCGGCTATGACGGCGGCATACCGATGGCCCAGTTCCACTACGTGCTGGATTGCTTGTGAAATCCCGCGCTCATAATCGATGGAAATCGTGCTCACCATTCTCTCGGCAGGGGTCACATTGCAGAGCACCACTCCGATTCCGGCCGCGATGAGATCGGAAGTCATGCTCTTGTCGAGCGACGATGTCATGATCGCAACCCCGCCCACATCGCTCTCGATCAGTTTCTGAAGAATTCTCTTTACTTGGCCTTGATCATATTGAGTGTTGCAGAGAAGAACATCAAAGCCTATATCCCACGCAGCGGCCTGGAATCCACGAATCAACTCAGGAAAATATGGATTCGCGATCTCCGAAATCACTAACCCAAGTAAATTGCTCTGACCCGTCGCCAGTCGTCTGGCGTGGACGTTCTTGTGATAGCGCATTTGGCCGACTACCTCAAGAACGCGCCGTTCCGTTTCTTCGGCAATGTAGTGAGTTCGATTAAGGACACGCGAGACGGTAGCGGGGGATACTCCGGCGCGCTTAGCTACTTCTTTCATCGTAGGAGCCGGATGCTGCCCAGACCGTTGATAAGTTCTTCTCATAAGATTTCTGATTAACTTCTCGCTAACTAACGAACGTATCACGATTTGTTCGGAGGAGGAGATGAATTCGAACTTGACAAACAAATAGCTGGACGAGTAATTAAAAGGTCAAAATAAGGAAACCGATTTCCATAAATGCGAAATCAGCTCGATTCCTCCATCCCGGACATTGCCAAATCTGTCACTAATCGAGGCGTGGCCCGATTTTGCTGAAAGCTTACAAAGCTGTTCTGACTCGCCAACATTTCGTTGCACTGGATCCGAGAATGTCTTTCTTTCGTTTTTGCTCCATAATTCTTATCTGCACTGTTGGTCTTGTAACGGTTACGTTTGCTTCTACCTCGCTGGTGAGCGGCAACGGTTTCGGATTTGCGGTCGTGTCGCCGGAGACTGGCAACTTGACCAAGTTCTACGCACATCCTTACAGCTTCTCGCGTCCAGATCCCAAGGATCCTCTGAGTGAAGGCATCCCAACCGCTAACTTCATCAAGAGTCTCGTCTGGAGTGAAGGGAACGGGGCTACTTCCGTCAACTACGTGCAAGACTCACACGTTATTTCCATCCGTAGTGGCGAGAGTACTGCCCACGTGTTTATGCCGTTCGGACTGGCTAGAAATGCGCTCATCGTCGCGTGGGAGCCAACTTCATCGCAGGCCCGTAGCGGGTCCATCGCAGTTGAGTGGAGCCAGCCGGTCCGCTCGCAAAAGATGCTACGCATTAACGGCGTCGATACGCAATTCATGAAGTTCGACGGAATTGACGAATCCCTTTTGCTCATTCCGATCGGCCAGCCGGTTCGCTCGAAAACGAAAGACCCTATCAGCACTAATTCCGCATGGGCACTCATTTCACTGGAAGACGAACACGATGCAGAAAGTGCTGCCCAACAATTCCAGAAGTGGAAGGCTAGTCTTGCTCCGAGCCAACTAGTGAAGCGCGAATTAACCGAGGTAGAGCGCTGGCGGGTTAAGCCACCGTCGTCGTTGTCCGAAAAAGAACTTCACCTCTGGCGACAGAGCGAAATCGTTTTGCGCATGGCGCAGAGCCGCGAGCCCAACCGGCCCGGGCGATACAGCAATGGAATGATCGTGGCCGCTCTTCCGGACGGCTCCTGGTTCATGACGTGGGTGCGCGACATGTCTTATGCGGCGATGGCATTTGCGCGCATGGGTCACCAGGAAGAGGCGCGCAATGCGTTGCTTGCCTATTTCAACGCCCGACCGACTGGAAAGATGAAGGAGCAAACTGCTGGAGTGGATTATCAGGTTTCGGTCGTTCGCTACTTCGGCGACGGTACCGAAGAGCCGTTCTTCACCAGCGAAGGAGCCATCAATATTGAGTTCGACAGTTGGGGAGAGGTGCTGTGGCTTCTCGGAGAATACCTGCGTCAGTACAACGATCCCGATCTGCTTCGAGCTTCGACCTATCGTGGATCTTTGTATGAGAGCGCTCGCGACTACGTTGCGAAGCCGCTGCTCGCAAATCTCGAGAAGTACGGTGACGGCGAAATCGTCACTGCTGATACATCGATTTGGGAGGAACATCAGCCGGACAAGAAGCACTTCGCCTTCAGCACGGCGATGACGATCGTCGCTCTGCGCAACTTCAGCGAGATAGCACGACAGAACGGCGATTCGCGCACGGAGAAAGACCTGTTAAACCATATCTCCCTGTTAGAGAAAGGGTTCAATGCGGCTTTTGTTCGCGACGGCAAGTTACATGGAACCCTGGAAGAAGGTGTAAAGAACGATATCGATGGTGCTCTCCTCGCAATCATCAATCTGGGAGTTGTAACCGATCCCGCCATCGTGCGCTCCACGGTCGACCGAATGGAGCTTCTTAAAGTCGCGTCGGGCGGCTACAGGCGAGTACGCGGCACCTACACTGATCCGGCTATCTACGAGTACTGGTATGAAAAGCAGGAGTTTCTTTTTGTGGACTTTATGCTCGCCGAGGTTTACCGAAAGCTGGGCCACAAGGAGGAAGCCGATGTGCTCCTGAATCGAATTGTCGACAAGTCGGCAGCGGATCGAAATATCGTGCCGGAGATGTACGTCGCGGAGGATTGCAAACTCTTTCACGGTGCAATTGGAGATCCCACCGGCGCGACGCCTATGGTTGGGTACGGCGCAGGCGTATATATCCTCGACATCCTGCAAAGGGCAGAATTGCGGCACAGCCACTGATCTGTAGCAGTACATAGGGCTTTCAAAGGCACTCTTCCATGACCTATTTCCGAAATCTACTTCGTATTCTCTCGGTTGTATTCATCGCCAGCATGTCTTTGGCGCAATCGACTGCTAACCGCGTCGACGTGGAACAACGCGTCAATCAGATCCTCAGCCAATTGACGCTTGAGGAGAAGATCGACATTCTTGGTGGCACGCACGACTTCTACACTCGCGCTATTCCTCGGCTGAAGATTCCATCGCTTCGCATGTCCGACGGCCCTATGGGCGTTCATGATTACGGTCCGACTACCGCTTATCCGGCGCCCATCGCCATTGCCGCATCGTGGGACGTGAATTTGGCAAAACGTTTCGGAGAAAGCATGGGGAATGATGCGCGTGCTCGCGGAGTTCATTTCATTCTCGCTCCGGGAATGAATATCTACCGCGCTCCCATGTGCGGGAGAAACTTCGAATATCTGGGAGAAGACCCTTATCTCGCGGCGCGAATGGCGGTTTCTGTCATCAAGGGTATTCAAGATCGCGGAGTGATTGCGACGGCAAAGCACTACGTGGCGAACGATCAGGAATTCGATCGCAACAATGTTAGTTCCGATATCGACGAGAGGACGCTGCGCGAAATCTATCTTCCGCCGTTCGAAGCCTCGGTGAAAGAAGCTCGGGTCGGGGCGGTAATGGATAGCTACAACCTGGTTAATGGCCTCCACATGACCGAGAACGGCTACTTAAACACCGAGATACTCAAGAACGAGTGGCGGTTCGACGGCATCGTAATGTCGGATTGGGGTGCTACGCACGATGGAGTAAAAGCGGCAAATGGCGGGCTGGACTTGGAAATGCCGAATGCTGCGTTCATGAATCGCGAAACCTTGCTGCCAGCCATTCAGCGAGGGGAAGTTTCGCTAGCGACTATCGACGATAAGGTGCGACGCATTCTCCGCAAGGCAATTCAATTCGGGTTCTTTGACCGCGACCAACTGGATCCGGCAATTCCTGTGCTCGACCAGCAGAGCCGCGACGTTGCTCTCGATGCAGCCCGCGCCGGAATGGTTCTGCTGAAGAACGACGGCAATATCCTGCCGCTGGATCAAGGGAAGATCAAAACAATTGCCGTTATTGGTCCTAATGTGTATCCCGCTGTAATCGGAGGCGGTGGAAGTTCCCAGACGAAACCCTTCAATTCGGTAAGCGAACTCGAGGGAATAAGTAATTACCTCGGATCAAAGGTCCGGGTCCTCTACGGCGTTCCAAATCCTCCGTTGGACGATATCTACTCCAAGCAGGTCTTTGTAACCGAACCCGGTGGCCCGTATGGGATGAGGGGCGAGTACTTCAAGAGCATGGACCTCTCCGGCACGCCAGTCGTCACACGAGTCGATCCAACGATGCACTTCCGTCACGAGAGCGGAACGTTTGCCCCGGATAATGTGGAACAATTCTCAGCGCGATGGGCCGGTTACTTCGTGCCGACGAAGACTGGTCCCTACACCTTTTACACGAGTTCCGACGACGGTGTTCGCCTATACATTGGCGACAATCGTGTCATCGATGACTGGAACCCGCATTCGGAGACCGTCGATTCCTATTCGGGACATTTCGAAGGCGGCAAGCCGTACCCCGTGAAGATCGAATATTTCGACGCTGGTGGAGGCGGTGGACTCGGAGTTGGTGTGGTGCCTTCGGAACAGACGGTGACTGAGAACCTGCTCGCACTCGCGAAATCCGCCGATGCCGTCGTCCTTGGCGTGGGTTTTGATCCGAATACCGAGGGCGAGGGCTTTGATCGCACTTTCGGACTCCCCGGAGCGCAGGATTTACTGATTCAAAAACTCGCGGCCGTGAACAAGAACACCATCGTAGTCGTGAACGCCGGCGGTGGCGTTGACATGAGCAAATGGCTTGACCAGGTTCCGGCACTGCTCTATGCGTGGTATCCGGGACAGGAGGGCGGAACCGCACTTGCTCAAATCCTCTTCGGCGATTACAGCCCTTCCGGCAAACTACCGATATCGTTAGAGCGGCGCATCGAGGACAACGCTACCCGCGACAGCTACTATCCGCAATCCGGTACCAAGCGAGTTACATACAAGGAAGGAATTTTCCTGGGCTACCGGCACTTCGATCGCTCGCAGGTGAAACCCCTATTTCCGTTCGGCTACGGCCTCTCGTACACGAAGTTTCAGTACACCAACTTGCGCATCGAACACGATTCGCGTTCCGTCAGGGTCTCATTCACGATAAAGAACACGGGGGATCGACCAGGAGGGGAAGTCGCGCAGGTCTATGTCCAAGATACCCATTCGCATGTGCCACGACCGATCAAGGAACTTAAAGGATTCACGAAATTGGACCTGAAGCCCGGCGAACAAAAAACCGCAACCATTACGTTAGATCGTCGCGCATTCGCCTACTACGACGTGACCGGGAAGAACTGGAAGATCGAGCCCGGGAAATTCACGATTATGGTCGGCAGTTCGTCAGAAAAGGTCGAATTGAGCGGAAACATAATTCTTACCGATCAGGATACTGGATCGTTGGTCGACAAACTGGAATGAAATAACAGTCGAATCCAGTGCGATCGACAAATGCGACGTTTCGAAAGCGGAGGGGTACGGCGTCGGATGCGAATCTTCCGGTGGCATTTCCGCGTCGCGCGAAAATGTTCAGATGTGCTTGATTTGAATGGTCGGGGAGAGAGGACGATTTTGGAAATTTTCTTATCGAAAGGGTTGAAGACAGACCCGGGTTAGCTTCGCGAGCCCTGGCCACCCGTTCAGGCTGTTAGTGCCGGAGATTGCGGGTGGCGATCCAGACCGCCGCAGGAATCGCCCAGTAGAGGACGCACAGGACGACCCACCACACCAGAGGACCGCGCCAATGGTGGGTAAAAAACGGTATCGCCCAGAAAATAAGGCTCAAAGTCAGCCACAGGATAAGCAAGGTTGAAAAGCTGATATTCATCGTCGCTTCTCCTTACGGATGTGAGGTACAGGCTTGGAGAAAAGGAGCCTAGCACATGAAGATTGTAGGTTGTGATTACATTCGCGATACCAGCAGATTGCAATGCTGGACGAGGAGACCGGAGGGTGCCCCATCTCGCCCGTGTTCTCTTGGCTTGAGTGGGAACTCAATGGCAATCCTAGCCGAGCTCTGATTGCTCATTTTTGAATGGTCGGGGAGAGAGGATTTGAACCTCCGACCCCCTGGTCCCGAACCAGGTGCTCTACCAGGCTGAGCCACTCCCCGACGTATGCGAACAGTGGAATTCGCTAAAGCGGCAGTGATTGCCGCTGTTCTTGATTATAGCAGACCTCCGCTCTCGCGGTTACGCTCCCGGAGGACGGTTTCTGAATCGGAACCAGCAGAAAAGATGTACCAGTGATTCCACTTCACTCATCTATATAAACGTTTGTACATTGTTATGTTGGGCAGCCTCGGCTGCCGCTGTTGTTTTCGGGGCAAGGTAACCTGTTCGGCTAGGCCTTATTTATTTAGCATTCATGGAAGAGGAACTAACGAGTGGCACGTGATCTTGGGCTTGATAGCTTAGGTCGTTTTAGAAATTCGCTTCTTTTATTCTGTACTGTTGTGTTGGCTGCCGGGCTTGCCGGCGCGCAGGCCACCTCGGGAACGTTTACCGGCTCCACGGGGCAGGGCACTTCGGTCAATGTACAGTCATTCGCCGACCTCACCGGTCAGAATCCCTACCAAGGCAGCATGTCCAGCGAGAAGCCTGTGCCCGGCGTTGTGCCGCTGACGCTGCTCGATGCGATCGATCGCGGACTCAAGTACAACCTCGGCCTGTACACAGTCGAGACCACGCAGCGCACAGTACAGGCGGCCCGTTTGCAGGCTCTATCCAATCTCTTGCCGAACCTGAACGCGCAAGCGTCCGACACGATCCAGCAGATCAACCTGGCGACATTTGGCCTGACGATTCCCGGGTTTCCGAACATCGTCGGACCGTTTAATGTCATCGATTTCCGGGCTGGTCTGAGCGCGCCGATTCTGGACTTTCAGGCGATCAACAAATTGCGTTCCGCCAATCAGAATGTGACCGCGGCGCAGTTAGGTATCCGCAACGCGCGCGAGCTGGTCGTTGTGGCCGTGGGATTCGGGTATGTCCAGGCTCTAGCGGCACAGGCGCGAGTGGAAGCGGTACAGGCACAGCTCAATACGGCAAAGACTCTGTACCAGCAGGCGGTCGATCAGAAGAATGCCGGAGTCGTACCCGCCATCGACCTGCTTCGTGCGCAAGTGGAGATGCAGGCGCAGCAGCAGCGGCTCGTCACCGTCCAGAACGATTTTGATAAACAGAAACTTCAGCTCGCTCGGATCATCGGATTGCCAGTAAGCCAGGAGTTTTCTCTGGCGCAGAAGATCCCGTACACACCCGCGCCACAGATGACGGTAGAAGACGCCATCGCGCGGTCGCTGCGTGATCGTCCGGATTACGCCGCCGCTCAGGCCAGTGTGCGAGCGGCCGAATACTCGGTTCATGCGGCGCAGAGCGAGCGTCTGCCCAAAGTAGCTTTCGACGGCAACTACGGTACGATCGGCAGAACCCTGTCCAACAATCACGGCACCTTCACAGCCGGAGCTGCGATCACGGTTCCCATCTTCGAGGGTGGACGGATCAAAGGCGACATAGACCAGGCGCAGGCGACGCTCAACCAGCGTAAAGCTGAAGCGGAAGACATGCGTGGGCGCATCGAATATGAGGTACGAACCGCGTTTTTGGACCTGAATGCCGCGGCGGAGCAGGTTCGTGTAGCGGAAAGCACACTCGACCTCGCCCAGCAGACGCTTACCCAGGCGCAGGATCGTTTTCGCGCCGGAGTCACCAATAATCTTGAGGTCGTACAGGCCCAGGAAGCAGTAGCTAATAGTAATGACACTTATATAAGCAGCACGCTCAATTTCAATCTCGCCAAGCTGGCACTCGCCCGTTCGCTTGGCGTGGCCGAGCGTGCTACCAAAGAATTTCTTGGAGGTAATCCCTAGTGCCTGACTCGAACGAGGAGTCCAAACATGCAGTTATAACCGAGGACGCAGATTCGCCCCGCGAGCCGTTTCCGGAAGAGGTCGAAGATCGTTCCAAGGGTGCAAAGGCCAAGGCCTATTTCCGCACTCATCCAGGCGCCAAGTGGGCCTTGATCATCTTAGCTATCGCCGCGGTCGCCGCCGGCGTGTGGCTCTGGCATTACTACTCGACCCGCGAATCGACCGATGACGCCCAGGTGGATGGACACATTTATTCCGTCACCAGTCGCGTGAGCGGCACCGTGATCAGCCTGAACTTCCTGGAAAACGATCACGTTAAAGCGGGCCAGGTCCTCGCACAACTCGATCCCAAGGACTACGATGTCGCCGTGCAACGAGCGCAGGCTGAACTGGCCGATGCTCAGGCGAATGCCAGCGCCGCCAAGACCGGTGTCCCGATTACCCATACGACGACGACCAGTTCGGTGAGTACGGCTCGAGCCAACTTGAATGCCGCTCAGAAGGAAGTCGATGCGGCGCAGGCTCGGACTCGTGAGGCGCAAGCGAACTACAACAAAGCTGCGCAGGACTTGAAGCGCTTCGAACAACTGGTAAAGAGAGACGAAATCTCGCAGCAGCAATACGATGCCGCACTCGCCGCGGAACAGGCTGCCAAGGCCACCCTCGACGCTTCGTACGCGCAGGTGGCCACGGCACAGAGCCACGTCGCACAGGCGCAGGCCAACTTGCAATCCGCGCTAACGGCGCCGCAGCAGGTTGCGGTGACGCGGGCAAGGTACGGCGCGGCAAATGCCAATGTGCAGATGCGCGAGGCAGCTCTCGCCCAGTCGCAGCTCAACCTGAGCTACACCACGGTCAGGGCTCCCGTGGACGGGATCGCCGGCAGGCGTGCCGTCCAAGTCGGCCAACTCATTCAGGCCGGTCAGCCGATCACTTCTGTGGTTGACGTCAATGAAGTATGGGTTACGGCCAACTTCAAGGAAACGCAGCTTCACCACATGCGCGTCGGCCAGACCGCCAAGATCCATGTTGATGCCTACGACATGGAGATCGACGGCAAGGTTGATTCCATCGGCGGAGCCACCGGCGCACGTTTCAGCCTGTTGCCGCCGGAAAACGCGACAGGCAACTTTGTGAAGGTCGTGCAGCGCGTTCCAGTTAAGATCGTGTTTCCGAAGAATGAGGATCCGGATAACCGCCTACGTCCCGGCATGTCGGTGGACGCGACGGTCATCACCAAATAGCTGAATGGCATCTGCGAGCGCAAGCGTCGCTGTTCCCCGCGAACGCGACGTAAATCCCTGGATTATCGCCATCGCTGTGATGTTGGGCACCTTCATGGAGGTGCTCGACACCACCGTGGTCAACGTGTCTCTGCCGCACATCGCCGGAAGTCTGTCGGCCAGCGTTGACGAAGCCACGTGGGTCCTCACGTCATACCTCGTTTCGAACGCCATCGTCCTACCGATGACCGGCTGGCTCTCGAATCATTTTGGACGAAAACGCGTCCTGATGACTTCGATTGCCGGTTTCACCGTGGCATCGGTCGCCTGCGGCATGGCGCCCAGCCTGCCGTTCCTGATCATCTTCCGCATCATTCAGGGCGCAACAGGTGGCGGATTGCAACCGCTGTCGCAGGCAATCATGCTGGAAGCGTTTCCGCCTGAAGGACGCGGTAAGGCCATGGCATTCTGGGGACTCGGCATTGTCGTGGCCCCTATGCTCGGTCCCGTAATGGGCGGCTGGATCACCGACAACTACAGTTGGCGCTGGGTGTTTTACATCAACCTGCCGGTCGGCATCATGGCGCTGATCATGTCGTCCCTGTTCATCTTCGATCCCAAATACATCTCGCGGAAATCTTCACGCGTGGATTACATGGGTATTGGCTTGCTCGCGCTTGGCATTGGCGCGCTGCAGATCATGCTCGACAAAGGACAAGAGGCCGACTGGTTTGCCGCCACCTACATTCAGGTTCTCCTGGTGCTCACCATTGTCGGGCTTGCCTGGTTCGTCATCAACGAACTGCTGGAAAACCAGCCGATTGTCGATCTGCGCGTCTTTAAGAACCGAAGTTACGCTACCGGTGTGTTCCTGATGACGGTGCTTGGATTCGTACTGTATGGCAGCACCGTCTTGATCCCCATTTACCTGCAGCAGTTGTTAGGGTATCCGGCTCTCCAGGCAGGATGGGCCATGCTTCCGCGTGGACTGGGCTCCTTCATCGCCATGCCTTTTGTCGGCGTCATGATGTCGAAAGTCGAGCCGCGTAAATTGCTGGGAGTGGGACTCGCCGTGGCCGCTTATTCACTCTGGGCTCTCGGTCACATGAACCTCAATGCTGGTTATTGGGATGTCTTCTGGCCGCAGTTCATCCAGGGCCTCTCCATGGGATTCGTCTTCGTGCCGCTCACCACTACCACGCACGACAGTATCTCCAAGGAGCGAATGGGCAACGCGACCAGCTTGTTCAACCTGATGCGCAACATCGGCGCCAGTATCGGGATCGCGATGGTGACTACCATCGTCGCGCGTCATACCCAAACCAACATGAACGTGATCGGCCGCGACGTAACCGCATCCAATCCCGCCGCTGCCATGATGATGCAATCGGCGAAAGCATGGTTCATGTCGAGAGGCATGGATGCTGCAACAGCCGCCCAGCAGGCCTATGCCTCTGTGTTCGGCATGGTGGCGCAACAGGCTTCGATGGCGGCATTCATCTACACCTTCCGGTTGTTGGCGATTATCTTCGTGCTGATTCTGCCGCTGATTTTGATCATGAAGCCACCCAGTCATCACGGTGGAGGCGGCGGAGCGGCAATGCACTGATCGCGGACTTCTTGCACTCATTAATCGGGCAGGTAACGACCGGAGTGGAGGTCTGCGCAAGGCATATGAGCCAAGGCGTTAGGGCTGATACCTCCACTCCGTTTCGCTGCGTTTGCTTGGGACAGTTTGTTTGTCTGGGACCTATACTGCGTTGTGATCAACATAAAGAGGGAACAGAAGAGAGTTGTCACAAGCTGGTCATATCCACGTCAACAATTTCCCGAACCGCAGTGGGAACGGTTCAGGACGCAAAAACAGCCCCTCATGCCCCTTGACCAGCAGACACGCCACGAACTGGAACGCTAACTCTTCCGTGAAGTAACCGCCGTAAATGCCGCCGCCAATTGATGAACCTTTTTGCTGCCGCATTTCGGACACTTGATTTTCTGTTCGTCGTGTTCGTGCAGGGTGAGGGTCAGTTCGAACTCTTTGTTGCAGGCCTCGCAGAAGTAGTCATAAACCGGCATAAAACACCTCCAACGGGCGCCAGAATTCTAGGACTTACTCGTGACGACTTCAACCCGATGTGCGACTGGTGCACTATAGAGTTTCGATCTACCACTCGGTCAAGCTCACCTTATCGACCCACACCGAAAACGGCGTTGGACCGCCATCGGAATCCATCTGAAACGCCACGTCGATGCCGCTGCCGCTGGCGGGAACGGAAGTGAAAGTCTGGTTGATCGTTGAACGAACTCCGTTGTAGGTAACGGCCTCAAACACGATCTGGTTGCTGCTGTTGCGCGAGAACTCCCACGTGAGTTGATTCCACGCATTCTCTTTGGGAGCCGCGCAGGCCACTCCGGTATCGACCCAATGCTTTTCTGTCTGCGGCCATACGCGCCAATGATGCGATCCCTTGATGTCGCACTGCGTCGCATACTCATAACGGTAACCGGCGGCATTCTGGTTGGCGTTAAACTCCAGTGCCTGCGCGGCGTTTACGTCCGTGAGATAAAACGAGAGGGTGTAAACGAAATGCGTCATCGCATCGTTCCCGCCCACCTGCTTCCACCACAAAGCCGTGCCCCACGGAGTCCCGCCCGTGATGTCGAATTGAATGGCCGATCCAGTTAGCGAGGGAGATGCGATGCCTTGCTCCATCGAGTACACGGCGTCCGTACCGTCCTGGCCAGAGCACGTGTCGCTGCACGACGACCAGTTAGTCATGTTCTGAATATTGGCGATGACCTTCGCATTATCAGGAATCGAGTCGTTGCCCGAATCGCCGGACTGCGAGGTGTCGCTGGATCCGCTGCTGCCGGACTGCGAAGTCTGGGTGGAACCGCTGCCATTCGACTGTGTCTGCGGAGCCGTTCCGCAACCAATACACAATAGTGCCAGCACAAAGAGGGTCGCCCCCCGCCAATCAATCATCCGTCCTCCGGGGAACGAAGTAGCGCGCCGTTGATTCTCGACGACCCGCGGACGAGAGACATTCCGGCAGTTGCCCTAGAGGGATTACGCGAATCGCCCTAGGGATTTCTGCCTTCTACTTAGCCGACGGAGGCACCTCCGGCGCGGCGGCGTTCTTGAAGGTCACTTTTACGGTCTTGATCTCATAAGGCTTCGTGGGAACCAGAAAACCTTTGGCATCATCACCGAGCATGAGTTCATGCTCCGGCTTTTCCATAAGGTTTGTTTCTTCCACTTTCGTCGCCGGTTGCGACAGATCGATCCGAACATTGGCTTCCTTGCCTGCCCACTCGTAATACCGGATCAGCAGCCCAGTATCGTCCTCGGCCTTCTTCACCGCCGTCAGGACCACATTGGGCGCATCAATCTTGAGGAACGAGTGCGTTGCCGGTAGCGAGCCCGCGTGCACCGTCGGCTGCATCACCACCATCGGGTAGTTCAGTTCGTATCCTTGGCGTACCGTCATCGCGTCGCGCCACGTGCCCGCATGCGGATAGAACGAGTACGTGAACTCATGATGCCCCTGGTCGGCTGTTTCGTCGGGCCACTCCGGCGACCGTAGCAGCGACAGCCGCAGCAGATTCGCCGGCGAATCGTTCTTCGCGTCGTAGCCGTACTTACAGTTGTTCAGTAGGCTGATACCCAATTTGTCATCGGAATAATCCGCCCAGCGCAGCGCCGGGACTTCGAACTTCGCCTTCTCCGCAGG
>CAYWSM010000183.1:0-11646 GCA_964460935.1 uncultured Terriglobales bacterium
TGTCTCGACGCGGCCGGATCAGATCGTCATCAGCGCCCAGAACCGAAATTTTCCGGGTCGCAGCGGGCCAGGGCAGATGTATCTTGCATCTCCGTTGACGGTAGCGGCGAGCGCGGTTGCCGGGTACATCGTCGAATATCAGCCGGCAGAGACATCGGTCGGAGTGTGACGTTGAACTCAGGTACACCGTTTAAACTGCGTTCCTGGCCGGCCAGCAACTGCGCGGAACCGTTTTCTGAAAAGCGTGTCGGGTGACTAGCGTGTTTGCTAGAATGACTTTTTCGCAATCATTCCTACGAATTCAGGCTTAGATACAGGGGAAAGGACAAAAATTATGGCTTACGTAATTGCAGAGCCGTGCATCGGCACCAAAGATACGGCATGCGTTGATGCGTGTCCGGTGGACTGCATCCATCCGAAAAAGGATTCGGAGAAGTACGCGACCTCGGAGATGTTGTATATCGATCCGGTGGAATGCATCGACTGCGGCGCGTGCGTTCCGGTGTGCCCAGTCTCGGCCATCTTCGCGCTCGACGACCTGCCGGAAAAGTGGAAAGCCTTCGCCGAGAAAAACGCGGAATACTTCGGCAGAACCACAGCGTAGTTTCCCGTTCAGCGGAAGGTTTCAGGGCGCGCAAAATTACTGCGCGCCTTTCGTATTTGTCTAGCAACTTGACTAGTTAGATGACTAGTCATAACATTGGCCAAAAGGTGAGGTGTTGTATGCCTTCATGGCCGCTACAGGATGCGAAAGCAAGATTCAGTGAACTGGTGGATGCGACTTTGAAAAAAGGGCCTCAAATCGTAACGCGTCGGGGTGTGGAGACCGTGGTCGTCGTGCCTATCGAAGAGTGGCGGCGGCTGCAGGAAAGCGCGCGTCCGACTTTGACGGAACTCTTGTTGGAACGCGGCCCTAAGTTCGACAACTTTGAGGTGCCAAGGCGGCAATGGAAAAGCCGCACGCCTCCGGACTTTGAATGAAACGTTATCTGCTCGACACGAATGTTGTTTCGGAATTGCGAAACAACAAACCTCACGGCGCCGTGGTGACGTGGATTGCCAGTCTTCGTGAGGAGCAGAAACTTCTTTGTGCGTCTACGATTGGCGAACTCCAGATAGGAGTGGAAATCACTCGCCGGCAAGATGCTGCCAAGGCACACGAACTCGAAACCTGGGTCAACGAGCTTTGCCACAATTCGCAAATAATCAGCATGGATACCCTCTGTTTTCGGGAGTGGGGGCGCCTGATGTACCGCAAATCAGGCCAGTTGGCTCAGGATGCGCTCATCGCAGCGACTGCTCGAGTCCATGGATTTGTCGTCGCTACCCGGAACGAAGCCGATTTCAAGAACTTCGAGGTAGAGATTTTCAATCCGTTCAAACTACCAAAGTCCTGACGCGGCTTACCTTTTCAGCGCCTCGCCGATTTCCTTCTCGAACACCGCTGCGTCGGTTTCTCCCGTGTGCTTGTATAAAATTCGCCCCTCGCGATCGATGAGGTACGCGACCGGTAATCCCAGCACACCGCCGTAAGCGGAGGCGAGTTTGTCGTCCCCTACTGCAACGGGATAATTCATCTTTTGTTCGGCGTAGTACTTCTTTACCGGGTCGGCGCTGTCATCCAGCGAGATGCCGATAATCTGCAAACCTTGGCTGCCGTACTTGTTCTGCATGTCGATGAAGTGCGGAATTTCGGTTCGGCATGGCGCGCACCAGGTGGCCCAGAAATCGAGCAGGACAATTTTTCCCCGGTAAGAGGCGAGATCGAGCTTCTGGCCCTTGATGTCGGTCAGCGAGAATTGTGGTGCGGCAGGATGATTCGTGGCAGACGGCGTCACGCTGGTTCGCGGCTTGCAGCCGGCGGACAGAAGAATCAAGGCGAGAAAAGCGGCAGCGGTGAATAGCTTCATTGTTCTCTGCAAGTCTTGCGTTATCGCTCGATTGGGAGTCCTTTGCTCACCCAGTCTGCCCCAAAATTCTGAGCAATGTGTAGCGCCTTCACGTTCTTGAACCCCAGTGACTTGAGTTCGTTCATGGCCGGAGCCATATTGGGGCAGCGGTCCCAAGGACAGCACCCACAGTACAGAACAATGGAATTCGTTT
The DNA here is from genome assembly GCA_964460935.1 of uncultured Terriglobales bacterium. Taxonomy (GTDB): domain Bacteria; phylum Acidobacteriota; class Terriglobia; order Terriglobales; family Acidobacteriaceae; genus DATMXP01. The sequence goes on from CAYWSM010000183.1 coordinate 2,104, forward strand.
TAGGTAGCTTCTGAACTCTTTCACGCAGCGCTTTGATCCCGTCCGGTTGTGAGGTCATGCCGACGTACTCGGCTCCGGGAATATGGGCCTGAGCATAGAGAGTATGTGGCCCAACCATGAGCACCAACGGTTTGGCCGTTGGCAGGATTCGGGCCAACTCTCCTGGTTCGATGAGGTTCTTCGTTTCAATGGTTTGGGCAGACTGCGCCACTGCCGAAATCGACAGGGTAAGCAGCACAACAATAAGAGCTAGTCTGGGTTTCATAGAGCAGCTACATTCTCCATGCGAAACGCAACAGACGCAACCTCTGCGGCGTCACTTCACTAGAGGTGCAATTCTGTGCACACCATGAAATGACCAGTTCCGCCGACCAATGTCGAAAGGGGGCCAATCGCTGCTAATTCCTTCTGCTACTGTAGTTTACGTTGACGAAGTCGCTAGCACGGAGTACCTTTATACATATGCTTGGCGGTCGTGTCCGCCGGGATAAAAGGGGATGGCGTTTGTCGGAAGGTAAGAACTTACTTTTGTTGAAACCGCGCGGCTTTTGCGCCGGGGTGGTTCGGGCGATTGATATTGTCCGGATTGCGCTTGAAACATTTGGTGCGCCTATCTACGTCCGCAAGGAGATCGTCCACAACCGGTTTGTGGTCGAAGAACTGCAGCAGAAGGGCGCCATCTTCGTGGACAGCGTGGACGAAGTGCCCGCTGGCGAGCGCGTTATCTATAGCGCACACGGCGTCTCGCCGGAGGTCCGGGAGAAGAGCAAGCACAGGAAGCTCCGTGTTATTGACGCTACCTGCCCGTTGGTCACCAAGGTGCACGTCGAGGCGGTCAAGTTTGCGAAGGAAGGTTATTCGCTCATTCTGATCGGCCATCGCGACCATGATGAGGTGATCGGAACCCTTGGCGAAGCGCCGGCGGTAACGCAGGTGGTCGGTTCGGTCGAGGATGCGGAGGCTATCCATGTTCCCGATCCCGAGAGAGTGGCATACCTGACACAGACTACCTTGAGTCTTGATGAGACTCGGGGCATCATTGCAGCTCTGAAAGCAAAGTTCCCGAAGATCAAGGGTCCAGCAGCACAGGATATCTGCTACGCCACAGAGAACCGCCAGACAGCAGTGAAGCAGACGTCGGGCAGCGTTGATTTGTTGCTTGTAGTTGGGTCGGACAATAGCTCCAATTCCAAGCGACTGGTGGAAGTGGCTCGAACACTGGGAACGAAGTCATATTTGATTGAGAATTTCCGTTCCATTTTGCCGGAGTGGCTGGAAGAGACCAATACTGTAGCCCTGACCGCAGGAGCATCGGCTCCTGAAGTTTTGGTCGAGCAGGTGATCAATTTTCTGACAGGGCAGGGTTTTACGAATTTGCAGGAAGTTGAAGTTATGCCGGAGAACGTCCGGTTTGGTCTGCCGCCGGAGATTGTGGAAGCGGTGAACACCAACCCCAACGCTATGGTTGGAATTGAAAGTCTCGCGGGACGGTAGTTGCTCGGAGTATCGACAATATGGATGAAAACTCGGGTGCTGTTCCCCCACAAGCCCCGATAGGCGTGTCGTTGAAGATCCCAGTAAGGATCGGTCGGATTGACGACATCCGAAGTCGCGTCGCTGCTGCGATGGACGCGGCTCGCAAGTATCTCTTCTCCACCCAGCATGAGGACGGATTCTGGTGCGGTGAACTGGAAGGTGACACCACCCTCGAGTCCGAATACATCCTGATGCATTATCTTCTGGGGACTGGCGATCAGAACAAGCTTCAGAAGGCTTGTCTCTGGATGCTGGACCATCAGAACGAAGACGGTGGCTGGCCTATTTTCGAGGATGGCCCCTCGGAAATCAGTTGCTCAGTGTTGGCCTATCTCGCGCTCAAACTCTGCGGGTACAAGTCGAATCACCCGGCTTTGGTGAAGGCGCGCGAGAAGATTCTGTCCATGGGCGGCGTCACGGCCGTTAATACCTACACCAAGATTTATCTCTGCTTCTTCGGACAATACGACTGGGATGCGGTTCCGGCGATTCCACCCGAGATCGTGTTGTTCCCGAACTGGTTCTGGTTCAACATCTACGAGATTTCATCGTGGTCGCGCGCGATCTTCATCCCGTTGGCGATTGTTTACGCCAAGAAGCCGTTCAAGAAGATCCCGGCTGACCAGGGCGTGGAAGAGTTGTTTGTTGGCGGTAAAGAAAACGCCCGGATGCATCTGCACTGGGATGACAAACTCATCAGTTGGCGGAACTTCTTTCTCTTCCTTGACCGGCTAACGCACTGGTTTGAGTGGGTGCATGTGCGTCCGCTGCGCTCGATTGCGCTTAAGGCGGCCGAAAAGTGGATGCTCACCCGCTTTGAGAAAAGCGACGGACTGGGTGCTATCTTCCCCGGCATTGTGAACTCCATCATCGCGCTGCGTTGTCTGGGTTATTCCGTGGACGATCCCCAGTTCATCCGCGCCATCGACGAACTGGAAGCACACGGCATCGAGGAAGAGCACACCTTCCGCATGCAGCCATGTAAGTCTCCGGTTTGGGATACGGCTTACTCCATATTCGTGCTCGGAGAAGCTGGCGTGCCGAAGACCGATCCGCGCATGATCAAGGCAGCCGACTGGATCCTAAGCAAGCAGGTGCGCGAATACGGCGACTGGTCGGTAAAAAACAGGAAGGGAAAACCTGCCGGCTGGTATTTCGAGTTCAACAATGAGTTTTACCCGGATGTCGATGATACTGCGCAGGTTTGTCTCGGCCTCGGTCAGGTGACAAACTCCAACGAGCGCTACCAGCTAGAGTCGGTCGAACGTGCCATCGACTGGATGTTCAGCATGCAGTGCAAAAATGGTGGATGGGCGTCCTTCGATAAGGACAACACCAAGATGGTGTTCCAGTACATCCCGTTCGCCGACCACAACGCCATGCTTGATCCGCCGACGGTGGACATCACCGGGCGCATCCTTGAGATGCTGGCGTTCTACGGTTACTCGCGTGACGACAAACGTGTTCGCAAGGCAATTGACTTCATCCTGAAAGAACAGGAACCCGACGGCGCTTGGTTTGGACGCTGGGGTTGCAACTATCTGTATGGCACTTTCCTCGTCCTTCGCGGACTGGAAGCCGTAGGTATCGATCAGAACGAGCCATTTGTGCAGCAGGCGGCGGAGTGGATCCGCATGGTGCAGAACCCTGACGGCGGTTGGGGAGAGAGCTTATGGTCGTATCACGATCCGAACACGCGCGGCGTAGGCCCAAGCACCTGCTCGCAAACGGCGTGGGCTTGCCTCGGTTTAATGGCCGCCGGTGATCTTCGCAGCGGATCGGTTGACCGTGGAATTGCCTATCTGCTGTCGCAGCAACGCAAAGATGGCTCCTGGTGGGAGAAGCATTACACCGGCACCGGATTCCCGAAAGTTTTCTATCTCAAGTACCACATGTATGCCGAGTACTTCCCGCTGCTTGCGCTCGCGACGTACTCGAAACTGATGAATGGGGGCGAAAAGCCAACCGCGAACCTGCGCGAGGCTAAACAAACGAAGTAGTGTCGCCGTTGACTGACATCGCCGGAAGTACCACGGGTTCCGCACGTCGCAGCACTCTGACTGCGTTCGTCACGGGAGCTACCGGTTTCCTCGGCAGTCATGTTGCACGTGCCCTCCAGGACAACGGAGCTGAGTTACGCCTTCTTGTCCGCAGCTCCAGCAACACGCGAAATATCGAGCAGTTCAAAGACGCGGATCGTGTCAACGTAGATCTCAACGATCGCCCAGCGCTTAAGACAGCCCTGTCCGGCTGTAACGTTGTGTTTCATGTGGCGGCTGACTATCGTCTATGGACGCCAACCAAAATCGACGTCGATCGCATGTACCGGTCTAACGTTGAAGGTACACGCACGATCATTGCGGCGGCGCAGGAGGCCGGTGTCCAACGTGTTGTCTGTACCAGCAGTGTTGCCACCATGGGTTTTAAAACGGACGGCTCTCTTGTTGACGAATCGGCTCCAGTGAGTCTCGGCGACATGATCAGTCACTACAAGAAGTCGAAGTTCATGGCCGAGCAGGTTGCTCTGGAAGCAGGCCGAAAGGGCGCGAACGTAGTTGTCGTGAATCCCACAACGCCTATCGGAGAGCAGGACATCAAGCCGACACCAACCGGGCGAATCATCGTTGACTTCTTAAAGCGCAAGTTCCCAGCCTATGTTGATACCGGGCTGAATCTCGTTGATGTTCGCGAGTGCGCACGCGGGCATGTGTTGGCGATGGAGAAAGCACGTCCCGGAGAGCGATATATTCTCGGCGGCGAGAACCTGATGTTGAAGCAGATTCTCGACAAGCTTTCGGCGATTACTGGACTTCCATCGCCGACGGTAAAGCTGCCCTATGCGGTCGCATTCGGGTTTGGCGTGCTAGACACGCTTGTTACCGGCCATCTGCTGAAGAAGCAGCCGCGCGCTTCCATCGACGAAGTCCGGATGGGTCGCAAGATCATGTTTGTAACATCCGCGAAAGCAGAGCGCGAACTGGGATGGCGTACGCTGCCGGTGGATGACGCGCTGCGTCGTGCCGCGGAATGGTTCAAGGCGAATGGATATGCATAAGGTCGCGATGATTGCCGCCTTGGAGCGCGAAGTCGCGCCATGCGCGAAGACTCTCAAGCGACGTGAGCAGAGTCCGGAAGGAATGACGGCCTTCGAAAGTAACTATCTTTTGATGGTGTGCGGTGGCATCGGAAGTGCTCGTGCCGCTGCGGCAGCAACATGGGCGATTGCAACTCTGAAGCCCGAAGTAGTAATGTCAGTAGGTTTTGCAGGTGCTTTGAATCCAGCAGGAAAAGTCGGCGCCGTGATTACCCCGGGGACGGTAATCGACGGCAGTACCGGCGAGGTGTTTACAGTGCGAGCGGGCAAGGGTGTTCTCGTCAGTGAGAACGCCGTTGCGGCACACCGCAGCAAGCAGGAGTTGTCCGCGTTGTATAACGCGGATGCAGTCGATATGGAGGCAGCGGCGGTCGCACGAGTAACACAGGAGAATGGGATTCCGTTTTTTTCGGCCAAGGTCATCTCGGACGAAGTTGATTTCGCAATGCCTCCGCTGCAGCAGTTTGTCGGCGAAACAGGACAGTTTCGAACTTCAGAGTTCCTGGCGCATGTTGCGATTCGGCCGTCCCTGTGGCCCGCAGTGGCACGACTAGGAGCCAATGCCGGCAAAGCTTCGTCGCAACTTTGTAACTGGCTTGTGAATCAGATGAGAGAAGACTTTCGCGACATTTTGGAAGGAGTTCGTGGAACGGCACGAGTTTAGCCGCGAGTTCTCGTGCGTGGTTAAGTAGACGATGGCTACTGTTACCCAATTTGCTTCTACGCCTGAATTGACGTCGATTCCTGCAACCATGAAAGCCGTTGTCTACTACGGTATGAACGACGTGCGCCTCGAGATTGTTCCTGTACCGAGGATTGGTCCCGGCGAACTTCTCGTAAAAGTTCACACTTGCGGTATCTGTGGCACCGATCTGAAAAAGATCGCGACTGGTTCTCATTCCGCTCCGCGCATCTTCGGACACGAAACAACAGGCGTTGTCGCGGCCGTTGGTAAGGGCGTCACCAGATTTGCGGTCGGTGACCGCGTAGCGTTCTTCCATCACATCCCGTGCGGAGAGTGCTACTACTGTCGTCACAAGGTATTTGCGCAGTGTCCGGTGTACAAGAAGGTTGGCTGTACCGCGGGTTATGAACCCAGCGGGGGCGGATTCGCCGAGTACGTGCGCGTGATGGACTGGATTGTCGAAAAGGGCGTTGCGAAGATTCCCGAGGGCGTGAGTCACGAACAGGCTTCCTTTATGGAACCGGTGAACACCTGCTGGAAGGCCATCGATATCATTGCGCCAAAACCGGGCGAAACGTTCCTTGTCATCGGGCAGGGTCCCATCGGGATCATTCTGGCCGTGCTGGCGGAACGCGCTGGGGCCAGAGTAATCACTTCCGATTTGTTCCCCCAGAGGCTTACAATAGCCAAAGAGTTTGGGTTACAGGAAGTCATTGAAGCTTCGCGAACGAACACCATCGAATACGCCCGGGAACAAACTGAAGGACGCGGAGCTGATGCGGTTATCCTCGCCGTTCCTGGCACGAAGTTAATCGAGACAGCCATACAAGCTGCAAGGCCAGGCGGAAGAATTATGTTATTCGCCCAGACGGTTCGCGAGCAGGCGACGGTTGATCCTGCTTCAATTTGCGTTGACGAGAAGACTCTTCTCGGCTCCTACAGCGCTTCGATCGACCTGCAACAGGAATCGACAAACTGGGTGTTTAGCCAGGCGGTGGACCTGGCCAGGCTTGTGACGCACCGGTTCCCCTTATCGAACGCGGTGGAGGGCCTCAAGATCGCAGCGCATCCCCAACCGGATACGATGAAACTTGTGATTCAGTGCGCTAGCGAATGGAAGGACGAATAGTGAACGGACACATGACGGCAGCCGTCCTCTATGGAAAAGAGGACGTAAAAATTGAGAGGGTTCCGATTCCCCGTGTAAGTGACGGAGAAGTGCTGATCAAGGTGCAAGTGGCACTCACGTGCGGAACCGACCTGAAGGTGTACCAGCGCGGTTATCACGCGCGCATGATCGTTCCGCCGGCCTTATTTGGCCATGAACTCGCGGGAGTGATCGAGGAAGTGGGGCCGGGTGTAAAAGGTTTCAAGCGCGGGCAGCGCGTGGTGGCGCTGAACTCCGCTCCCTGCGGCATGTGTTTCTACTGCTCCAAGCATCAGGAGAACATGTGCGAAGACCTTCTCTTCAACAACGGCGCTTATGCCGAGTACATCAAGGTTCCCCGCAGAATTGTCGAAGCGAACATGCTGGCGATCCCTGCGGACGTCTCGTACGAAGAGGCCGCAATGGTTGAGCCGCTGGCTTGCGTACTCCGCGGATTGCACGAGACTAAAGTTGAGATTGGAGATACCGTAGCTGTGATCGGAGGCGGTCCGATCGGCCTGATGTTCATGCAGGCCGCCAAGCTGACGGGTTGCAATGTTATCGCTGTCGTTAAGCGCGACGCGCAAGTTGCTGCCGCGCGCCGTATCGGTTCGCACGATGTCGTGCAGATTACGCAGGTGAAGGATCCCGTCGAATCAGTTCGTCTTCTTACGCCCGATAAGCGCGGTGCCGATGTTGTCATCGAAGCTGTCGGCCGTCCTACCGCGTGGGAGTGGGCGATCGACATGGTTCGCAAGGGTGGGACCGTGAACTTCTTCGGTGGCTGCGCGAACGGCACCAAGGTGCAGCTCGATACGCAACGCCTGCATTACTCGGAAATCACCCTGAAGGCGACATTCCATCACACACCTGAGAGCGTGCGTAAGGCGTTCGCGCTGATTTCGGAGCGCAAGATCAAGGGTACTGACTACATCACCGGCGAAGCGCCTCTATCGCGCTTGCAGGCGGTTCTGCACCACATGCTCAACCGGAATGGTGACATCAAAACCGCCATCATTCCCGGACACTAAAAAAGGACGAGGTACGAAGTGAGAAGTATGAAGTAAAGCTTTTCACTTCGTCCTTCGTACTTCATCCTTCATACTTATCTCATGGGTGTCCATCTCACTTCAGCCGATTGGGCTACGCTTCCGCCGGAATATGCCATTCCGGCGGAAGCGCCGTCTTTGGCTGAAGCTCGTGCGTATTGCCGCCGTCTGGCGACCACCCATTACGAGAACTTCTCGGTCGCGACCTGGTTTCTTCCCAGGCATCTGCACGAGCACTTCTATGCCGTGTACGCGTACTGCCGCATCTCCGACGATCTTGGGGACGAAGTCGGCAACCCGGCGGCTTCGCTCAGGCTGCTTGATGCGTGGGAACAGGAATTGAACGCCTGCTACGAAGGACGGCCGAAGCATCCGGTATTTGTGGCGCTTGCTGAAACCGCTCGCCACTGCAAGATTCCGAAGAAGCCGTTTGCCGATCTGCTGATCGCCTTCCGCCAAGACCAGACCGTCACACGTTACCAGACGTTCGACGATCTTCTCGGATACTGCCTGAACTCCGCCAATCCGGTGGGTCGTCTTGTCCTGTACGTCTGCGGCTACCGCGATGAGGAACTGCAAAGGCTTTCCGACTATACTTGCACCGCATTGCAACTGGCGAATTTCTGGCAGGACGTAACCGTCGATTGGCAGAAGGGAAGAGTCTATCTTCCTCTTGAGGATCTACGTCGTTTCAAGGTGACCGAAGAACAAATCGCCGACAGGCGCTTTACTCCCGAGTTTCACGACCTTATGCAATTTGAAGTTGCTCGCACTCGTGACTGGTTTGCTCTCGGCCTGCCGCTCTCGAATCGCGTCGACAAGGAGTTGGCGATCGACATTGAGTTGTTCACGCGAGGCGGACAGGAAATTCTGACGGCTATCGAACGGCAAGGCTACGACGTCTTGAAAGCGCGCCCGGCAATCTCGAAATCTCGTAAGCTTGCTTTGGTACTCGGTGCGGCCATTCGGAGGATTCTCTGATGGCAGCAGCCGATACCGCGCAGCGTCCTCCTACGAAAGCGGCGCCGCTGCAGTTGCGAGCCGCTTACGCTGTTTGCCGCAGCATCACTCGCGCTTCCGCCAAGAACTTCTACTACGGATTTCTCGTCCTTCCCAGCCGCAAGCGCGACGCTCTCTGTGCCGTGTACGCCTTCATGCGCCACGCGGACGACATTTCCGACACGCCCGGTCTTTCCGACGGCGAAAAGCGCATGAAGCTGGAAGCGCTCATGGAATCGTTCCACGAAGTCGATTCCGGCAAGCCCACCGACGATCCGGTGCTGCTGGCTCTCTCGCATGCACGCCAGCGTTACAAGATCCCGGTACACCTGCTGGAAAAGCTGGTGTACGGAACGATGATGGACGTGGAATTTGCCCCATCTAATGCGGCCTCCAGTGAGCCAGTTGTCATCTATCGAACCTTTGAAGAGCTGTACCAGTACTGTTATCACGTAGCCTCTGTTGTGGGGCTCGTCTGTATCAAGATTTTCGGCTACCAGGATCCGCATGCGGAGAAGCTGGCCGAGCGCTGCGGCATCGCGTTTCAACTCACCAACATCATTCGCGACGTGAAGGAAGACGCTGGGATGGGCCGAATTTACCTTCCCGCACAAGAGCTGCAGGACTATGAAATCAGTGCGGCCGAGATTGCCGATGGCACGACAGCCGAGCGGATCAAGCCAATCCTAAAGCTGGAAGCCGATCGCGCGCGCGATTTCTACAAGTCCGGACGCGAGCTTATCGACTACATCGACGACGACAGCCGTGCGGCATTGTGGACGCTCGTCGAGATCTACAGCCGTCTATTGGAGAAGATTGCTAAACTCGATTATGCCGTGTTTGGCGATAAAGTGCGGCTCACCACGGGAGAGAAGCTGAAAGTCCTCACGAAAGGCTTCGGCCGCCGCCTAGTCTGATGCCCGTCGCTCCTTCCAAAGCAACAGTTGCAATCGTAGGCGGAGGTTTGGCCGGACTCGCCGCAGGCTGCGCATTGGCTGACGACGGTTACCGCGTCCGGCTCTACGAACGCCGT
>CAYWSM010000184.1:0-2932 GCA_964460935.1 uncultured Terriglobales bacterium
GAAAATCTGCTGCGCGCGTTCCCGCGCATTTGCGATGGAGCAGACATTGGCCTTCGCCAAAATCTCTTCATCCAGGGAAAGGTGATTTCGCTTGAAGCGGTCTGCCAGCACAATCGCCTTGAGCTGGTCTATCGACTCTTCTCGCTGGTCGTTGATCAAAATATAGTCGTATTTCGGGTATTTCTCAATTTCCCGGGCTGCTTCTGCGAGCCTCCGGGTAATGATTTCCGTCGAAGTTACGTGTTCCGCCTGAGACCGGTTCTTCAACCGCCGCTCCAGCACATCGCGCGATGGCGGCAGGATAAAGATACTCACTGCCTCCGGCATCTTCTGCTTCACCTGGCCAGCCCCCTGTACATCGATATCGAGCACCAGGTCATTTCCCTTTGCCCTGGCCTCATCCAGAAAGCGCCGCGCCGTACCGTAGTAGTCGCCGAACACCGTGGCGTGCTCGAGGAATTGGTCCTCCTCCAGCATCTTTTCGAATTCTTCGCGCGTCACGAAGAAATACTCGCGCCCATTTTGCTCGCTCCCGCGCGGCTTGCGCGTCGTATAGGAGATGGAAAATTCCAGTCCCGGCACAAGACTCAGCAGCCGGTTCGTCAACGTGGTTTTGCCCGATCCTGATGGAGCCGAAATGATGTACACGATTCCGCTCATTACTCGATGTTCTGCACCTGTTCGCGCAGCTTCTCAATTTCCGACTTCATCGCCAGCCCATGCTCGGTGATCTTCAGCGCGTCGCCCACCACCCCGCTCGTCTTCGACAGCATGGTATTCGCCTCGCGGCCCATCTCCTGGAGCAGAAAATCCAGCTTCTTGCCAACCTCACGCCCGCCATCTATATGCTGCAGGAAGTGCCCAATGTGCGTCTGCATGCGCACCACTTCTTCCTGGATATCGCTGCGTTCCGCCATCATGGCCGCCTCTTGCAGGATACGGTCGGGGTTCACCTGCGATCCCAGCAGTTCCTGCAACCGTGACTGCAGCTTGTCCATGTGCGCTTTCACGATCACGTTGCGATACTTATCAATCTCCGCTGTCGCGTGCGACAACCGCGCCACCCGGTCGCGCAGTTCCTTCTCGATCGCCTTGCCTTCATCGGCGCGCATGTGCTCGAGCTTGCGGATGGCTTCTTCCAGCTTTGGAATGACTGCCGTCTCCAGATGCTCCTCGTCGGCTTCGACCGATCCTTCCAGCGCCCCAGGCATCTTCAGAATCGCAGTTAGATCTGGTTCCGCTGTAATGCCGTTTTCTTTGGCTGCGGTCCGGAACGCCTGCACGTACCCGTTCACCACTTCGCGGTTCAGCGCAAAACCGTTTGCACCCGCCCGTTCCAGCGAAAATGTCAGCTCCACGTGCCCCCGTGCCAGCTTTTCCTTTAGGATGCGCCGGAAGCGCATCTCCAACTCATCGGTATCGGCCGGCATGCGCAAATGGAGATCGAGAAAACGGTGATTTACCGACTTCAGCGTCAGCGTAAACGCAAGCTGATCGGTAACATGCCCCTTTACCTGGGCAAAGCCCGTCATAGATCGAATAGTCATTATGTTTTGTATTGGGGAAAGGCGCTGATGTGACCGGTGTTAATGTGGAACCGGGCGCCCCCGCCCGGTCATGCGGTGCAAGCACCGCGACTAATAGGTCACTAACTGCCCCCGTTCCCAACTTTGCTCGTTTCTATATCCACGAATTGCAAATCATACAACCTGCGATACGTCCCAAGCTTATTGATCAGATCTTCGTGCGTGCCGATGTCAGCGATGGTTCCGTTCTCGAGAACCATGATCCGATCCGCCTTCCGCACCGTAGACAGCCTGTGCGCAATCACGAACACCGTACGGCCGACGATCAGGTTCTGAATTGCCGACTGCACCAGCGCCTCGCTCTCGCTGTCCAGCGATGACGTAGCCTCATCCAGGATCAATATCGGCGCGTCTTTCAGGATCGCCCGTGCGATCGACAACCGCTGTCGCTGCCCGCCCGACAATCGCAATCCACGTTCGCCAATAAAGGTCTGATAGCCCTCGGGCATCTCCCGGATGAACTCGTCCGCCAGCGCGGCTTTCGCCGCCGCCTCGACCTTCGCGTCATCCACGCCCGGCTGTCCGTACGCGATATTGTTCCGCACCGTATCGTTGAACAGAATCGTGTCCTGCGTCACCACTGCGATATGCGATCGCAGCGAGTTCAGCGTGAAATCGCGGATATCCACACCGTCAATCAAAATCCGCCCTGCCGTCACATCGAAGAATCGCGGAATCAGGTGCACCATCGTGCTTTTTCCCGCACCGCTCGACCCCACGATGGCCAGCACCTCGCCCTTGTGCACTCGCAGATTAATGTCCTGCAGCACGTCCCGCGCCTCATCTTCCTTGTAAGCAAAGCTGACGTGCTCGAACTCGATCGATCCCGTGAAGTCCTTCAGTTTCATCGCGTCGGGCTTTTCGGGGACGTCGTCTTGCACATCCATGAAGCTGAAGATCGACTCCGAAGCTCCCAGCGCCTGCTGGAACGAGTTGTTATAGATCGCGAACTTCCGCACTGGATCGTAGAGCCGGAACACGCCGCTCAGGAATGCGATGAAAGTTCCGGCCGTCAGCGCGCCGCTCTTGATCTGATCGCGTCCCATCAACAGCAGCAGCGCAACCGCCACCATGGCGAAGAAGTCCATCAGCGGAGAACTGATCGACATCGCCAGCACCGACCGCAGATTGGCCTTGAACAGTCTCCGGGCCGCGCTGCTGAACCGTGCCAGTTCCCAGCGTTCCATCCCGAACGCTTTCACGATCCGGTTTCCCGTAATCGTCTCGTGCAGGATGTTCTGTATCTCCGCCAGCTTGTCCTGGCCCGTTCTTGTCGTCGTGCGCACGCGCCGGCCTATCTTCCGCGCCGAAGTGAAGATTATCGGGATAAAGAACAGCAGTACCAG
>CAYWSM010000185.1:0-22371 GCA_964460935.1 uncultured Terriglobales bacterium
AATTTGATCCACCACACCTCGGGCGGCGTCGGCAGTGAACCCGGCACGGCGATCCTTGGCACGTTTACCTTCAAGACAGCTGCTCAATATCCCGCGGAGGATCAGGGCAGAGCTACCCTACCCTTTGATCAACTTCTGCTATCGGACGTGCAAAGCTACACGCAGCCAATTAACTTCGGCATTAGCAGTTACGACCTGGGGCAGTGGCTGGCCACAGCCTTCGTTCAGGATCACATTCGCCTGCGTAACGACTTCACCGTGGACCTTGGCGTTCGCTATGACCGGCAGACGCTGACGGACGCAACGTTGGACTTTTCGCCGCGCATCGGTTTCGGCTGGAATCCATGGGGTAATTCGCACACCTCGATTCGAGGCGGATACGGCATGTACTACACGCAGATTCAGTCCAACCAGTTCGCCTCCTACCTCGTGGGCGGCTTGGACGGATTGACGACATATACGGCCACTCCTGGTCAGACCGGGTTTCCGACGTGCCTGACCGGCGCGTGCCTCCCGGTACCGGTGGATCCCGCGACGGTGCCCGCCAATCAATTACCATCCCGCGATATCACGATCCAGGCAGGCAGACGGTCGTTCTACGAAGCCCAGTTCGCAAAATACGGATTGGATTTCGACAAGCTTCCGTATTATCCGGACTCTTTGGTGAGCCCCCGCAGCCAGGTGATCTCTATCGGCGCGGAGCACGAGATTACGAGAGGCTTGTTTGCCTCAGCTGATTACGTCCATCAGCATTGGACTGGTCTTGCTCGAACGGTTGACCTCAACGCACCATCGCCCTACGATCGTACCGCTCCTGGCCAGGTGCGAAGTACGGCGGATGCTAACGCTACTCGTCCCATCCTCCCGGTCAAGGGCGGAGTGCGTCAGGTTAACGTATTGATGAACCTTGGCTTTGGCGATTACGACGGATTGCAAACACAAGTCACCTATCGTGGCAATAAGAAGCTGTTTGCCTCGCTCAGCTATACATTGTCGAAGGCAACGAATACGTACGAACCGGACGGTAATGGCATCAACCCTAACCAGAGCACGATTGATCGCCTGACCGCACAGGAACGTGGACCAAGCGTCCTCGATCAGCGCCATCGCGCCGTGGTTACCGTGAGCTATAACTTGCCGTTGCACTTCACGGTGGGCACCCTGTCACAGTTCGCGTCGGCGCGCCCGTTCAGCGCAACAACGGGTGTGGACAACAACGGTGACGGGTCCAACAACGACCGCCCCGTGATCAACGGTCAGGTCATTGGGAAATCGGCCTTCCGCGGTACGGCTACCTCCGATGTAGGCTTCTTTGCGGAGAATCGGATTCCCTTGTCCGAGAAGATGTCCGTCCTTCTGAGGATCGAGGGATTTAACCTGTTTAACCATGCAAACATGCTGGGCCGCGGAAATACCGTGTACGGCGACGCGGATACACCGAGTTCGACGTTCGGGCAATTCGCGCCGGTAAATACATCCGGCATAGCGACTCCGGCGTTTGCCAACATTGATCCGCCGCGCATGTTCCAGTTGCAAGCACGGTTCGTCTTCTAGACGATCCTGTCGTTGGCAAGGTACGGATACAACACGGGGGAACTCAGGTACGCCTGGTTCCCCCGTAAGTCTTTATGGATACACGAATAAACCCTTGAATCTGACTTGCTCCCATTTTCAAACTAGACAGACTTTTAACCCAAACGACAGGAGGGAAGTGATCTGGACACTGTCGCAAATGTCTGCACACTGGGAGCCAATATATCGCTCATTTTACTGAACTTAGCGCGGCGACAAAATTGCACGGCATCACGCCGTTGTTCTGGGACTCCGGGCCACACTCAAAACTCACTCACTGGGCTTTTTTCAAGGAGGACAGAATGAAGTTGCGGTTCACAGTGTTGTGTCTCACATTAGCGCTTCTCGTTATGAGCGCTCCGGCGTTTGCTGGCGTCATCTTCGATGATGGTGCCACAGACGGGTTCGACAACGGGTTTTTCATTGACGGTCCGAATCCAGGTCCGTTCAGCCAGTCAATTTCAGACGGTTTCGTCGCAACGGGCAGCGGCCAGGCCACAGCGCTGGATTTCGGCGTTTGGGTTCCGAGCGGCAGCACGCTGACGACTGTTACCTGGTGGCTGGGTACCTCAGCTTTTGCTGGCGACCTGGGCACGGGCACGGTTACCAATTTCACGGCTGATTTCCACAATAGCAACGGTTTTGGCTATGACGTCTATACGATCCACATCACCGGTATGAACGGCGGGACGTTGACCGCCGGTCAGACGTACTGGCTCACGCTGGGCAATGCGAATGACAGCTTCGGAGAGCAGTTTGACGCTTGGGATCTCCCCAACGCCAACGGCGGTCCGGCGATCTGCAATTTCGCTGTCGGTGGACAAAACGAGGGCGATTGCGGATTGGGCGGAGAATCGTTCACCCTGTACAGCGGCGTGGGAACTCCCGAACCGAGCAGCATGATCCTGTTCGCGACCGGTTTGCTTGGCTTGGCCGGAGTAGCTCGTCGCAAGGTCAGCCGCTAGTTCAATTGCAATTAAGAAAAAAGACCAGAGCGGCCAGCTCTGGTCTTTTTCTTTTGGCCTGTCTATTCCAACCACGCGGATGCGGTTCAGGCAATGCGTTCGCTTGAAAACGCACCCAATATGCACCTTGGAAGCCCTCGGCGACCATGGCGATGTAAAACCCCGGATCGAAACGAACTGCAAGGGCCTATGCTGACGGGATTTAGAAGTTCTGGCGGAGAGGGGGGGATTCGAACCCCCGATAGAGCTTTTGACCCTATAACGGTTTAGCAAACCGCCGCCTTCAGCCACTCGGCCACCTCTCCTTGGTGTTCAGGCGAGCTTTCGAAACGCCCAGCGAGTGCCGGAGCGAATCGGAAATTCATTATAGCCGAGCTTCGCGATTTCTGCCGGATTCATCCAGTCGGAAGCGAATTCGAGCCGTTTTCATTGGCGCTCCCATGCCTCATTCCTTCCAACCAGTGTTACCTCGGTGTGTGACGTTACCACCTTGGTTTTTGGTAGTTACCTAAGTTCAATGGACCTTAGGCCATGTCCGATCGAGAATGTGCCCAGGAGTTTAGTTATGAAATCGCGATCGCTGCTGTGGGGATTGGTGATCGTCGCCTGCTTGGCGGTTCCGCTCGCGCGGGCCGAGGACACGGCGCCAGGCTGGTCACACGTCGAACTACCCACATATCCAGCATTGTTGCGAAATCTGAAGATCGGCGGACGGGTAAAGCTTGTTTTGACCCTAGCCCCCGACGGCAAGGTCAAGCAAACCACGGTGCGCGGAGGCAATCCCATGCTGGCTGAATTGAGTTGTATTGCCGCGCGCAAGTGGGTCCATGCGGGAGCCGTTCCCGATAACAAAGTCGAAGTGGATCTCGTGTTCGATCCGGCTTCCGGTGTTGCGGTGGGAGCGCAATAGCCATGCAAGCGGCATCCATACGTTCGAGCCTGCCCGCACTGACGACAATCGTCATGTGTTGTCTGGTACAGGCAGTCGAGCAGGGATTTCAAATCGGCGCGCCGCGAACATTCGAGGTCAGTGCAGGACGTTTCAGTACTGCGATCGTATTGAATCTTGGATTGCTCTGCTGTCTGCCGTTGATTGGCGTCGCGGGAACGATTCTCTCGAAGCGGCTCGGCTATTGCAGGAAAGCGACCTTGACCTCGGTGTTCAGTCCCGTGGCTCTTGTCAGCGCCATGCTTCTCACATTACTGGTGATCGACCTGGTGACGACGCGCGCCCTGATCAGCAGCATCGAATATTCAAGCGGAATTCTTCTCGGATGGGTAGTGATTCCATCCGGGGCTTTACTCATTGGCTGTTATGCCGGATGGCGGCTGACCCCCGATCGTCCGTGGTATATGAGGTGTTTGTAGATGTCCACAACAACCCAGATTCGTGAGGACGACAAGGCGTACCTGGCCCTCGTTTCAAATCAGGTTAGGCGCGTTACCCAGGAGTTGAACAAGCTCGAGCAAATGTTGCAGGCTGGCATGGTGGACCGCGCGGTATTGACCGAATTCAGGCAGGCGGTCGATCAGATCCGCAAGACCAGTTGGAATGTCGAGCACACCATGCAACGCCCCGGCAAGTAACTATTCCCGCCGGAGCACTGTGTGATCCGGGTCAACTTCGATCTTCTTCACACGAGTGGAAGCTACCAGCCGAAAGCTTGTCTCCGGGCCGTCTGCAAATATCCGCCCAAGCAAAACCGATGATTTGCCCGTAGTTACACCGTAAATCGGAACAGACGTCACAAGTTCGTCGGGAGCGTCCTTCTGCAGAATCTTGCCGGTGATGACTGTGCCGGCGGTCGTGGGCATCAATTTCACATTACTCAATTCAATCTTCGGTATCGCCGTTCCGTTAACCCATTCGTCGAAGAACCACCCCAAAGATTTCTTCCCTTCGAATCGCAACGACTGCGGCAGATCCTCCTCGAACGCCTGCTGGATGATGCGATTGTTGATGTACTTCCCTTCGTTGCGCCCGCGCAACCGTCGCAACACCTGGAAGAATGGCTCTTCGTCCGGCGTGCTGGCGTTGTGTTTCGATTTTGCATCCAGTTCGGCGGCATCTTTCAGCATGTAACGCAACATGTGAAACAGCCAGGTTCCGCGCCCGTAGCTGATGATGTCGTAACCATTGGGAAAATACGACGAGTAAAGACGCACGCCAAGCGTGACCGGGCCGGCATCCATAACTTGCCGTCCATCTTTGTTGGTGCTCAACAATTGCCGCCGGTGCAACTCCAGAATGTCCTTTTCCTCCTGCGGATCGCCATTCTTCTCCATCGCCACCAACGCGCAGTAATTCGCAAGGGCCTCGACCAGCCACTGATCGCGATAGCTCTTCCACACGATCAGGTCGCCCCACCAGTTATGCGCCACTTCGTGCAGGGGCATTAGAGACTGGTACAACAGATTGTTGGTCGTTCCCAGCTTGGTACGGCGCATATCCTCGGGAGTGAGGAAGGCGTAGCTGGAGAGGAAAATCAGCCCCGGCCATCCCTGGCTTAACGGGCCAGGCATTTGCGATATGACCACCGAACTGTATGGGTACGGACCGATCTCCGCAGAAAGCGCGGTGACACCTTTCTGCACACGGTCGGCCATGAATTGTGCATTCGTTGCAGGAGCAGGAGCGACCGTCATGACAGGTGCTGGAACACCGGGGCGGGGACGTATGGGCGTAACCAGCGTCTCCTGCTTTGCCAGTCCCATGGCGGTCTCCACGCCTTCTGAAGCGAACACCTCGACGGGAACGGCGCCAGGCGCCACTGCTTTCTGGTAGTGGCCAAGGTTGAAACCAGCCAAAGGAATGGGGCGTTCCGACACCCAGCGCGAGGTCTGGATGCCGTCGCGCATTACCGTGGACATCTGTTTTCCCGTAGCCACCAACGACCACTCGCGTGGATAGCTGAACTCGAGATCGAAATTCGCCATCGACACACCGCGATTCGGGAACCAGATACCGCGCGCGCCCACGTACAGCAGGCCGCCGCCGGCCTCCGACATTACCGAGCCGCCATAAACAAAATGCAGTTGCAGCGTCTGCCCGGTGCGCAGTTCCTCAGGAAAGATGACAGCCACGAGGTCGTTCCCGCGGCGTGCCAGCGCGGTTCCTTCCAACGCCTCGTTTTGCAGGAACTCTAGTGGCTTGCCAGCCAGCGTGATCTCACTCACCTTCAAGTAGCGCGACAATTCGAACAGGATCACTCTTTGTCCGCCCTGCGCAACCTCGGCTTCCATCGTGCAGTCAACATCCAGATCGGTTGGCGGCTTTATGTCCACCTTGATCTTGTAGCTGCTGATATGCAGCCTGTCTTCCGGCTCTTCCTCAGTCTTCGAACCGAGTACCGCCGGCGCCACACCGCTGTGTCCGGATACTCTCCCCTTTTGCTCGGCGCGTACCCTCATCGATCGCATAGGGAAAGCACTCCAGACGTTGAAATAGCTGTTCCCGAAGTTGTCGTGATCGAGCTGCCCAACGCTGATCTGCTCGCGCGCGTCGGTATCGAAGAAGACATCGAACACGCCAAGATGAACGCTTCCGAGCCTTACCCGAAGCATGTGATCGCCGACTGGCGGAGTCGCTTTGCCGTTTGCGTCCGTCGAACCATTCAGGAACGAAGTCAGCAGCCGCAGTGCATCAGCCTCCGAGAGGCTCGCAACCGTGCCGTCCCATTTGCTTACGAAAGCCTGTGCATCCTGCTCCGATGGGCGTAATGAATCGGCGACCTCGTCGGCGAAATCGTCGTTGAACCGGAAGTATGCCGTAGTGAACTTTTCCTCGAGAACGGCACTCTTCGTGAACAGCCCGAGAGCGCGTCTCTCCACGCGATCAGGCGGGATCAGCAGAATTTCCCCTTCACCCTCGAAGAACGCTCCGGTAATTCTTCCGTTCACAGCCTGCGTGAACGCGATCTCGCCGTCATCCAGGGTGATGTGAATGTCCTCGCGTTCAATGGACGCATCGCGGATGTGGTGGAAGTCATTGACGTTCAGGTGGACATCGCGGAGCTGCCGGTAAAGAAGCGCCGCTGGAGATGGCGCCGCCTGGCTCGCCTGTGCCCGTGGACTTCCAATCCGGAAAGGCTCCGGCAACGGCCCCGGAGGAGAAACTGGGGACATCGCATTATGGAGCGTAGAGTCGTCCTGCGCTCCCGCCACCCCGGCACCTAACATTACAACGGTACATGCGACTATCGCTATGAAGAGAAACCACTTATGAATGCTAGAATGCCCGCCTGTGCGCAAAGTTCTCATCGGATTGGTGTGTCTTTCGGTCGCGGCCTGTTCCGCCGATACCATCCATCTGAAGAACGGCAGCTCAATCGTTGCTGACAGCGTCCGCGAAACCGACGACAAAGTCGAATACGAGATTGGCGATAACACCTATCGTATCCCCAAATCGCTGGTGGATAAAATCGACACCCCGGCTTCACCTCCACCAAGTCCCAGTTTGGCAACACCACCGGCGTCAGCCAGTCCGCAATCGCCTTCCGAACTAACCTATAAACCCGCGCCGTCGGTACCCGCCGGGGGAAGTACACACGATCTGCGTATTCCCGCCAGCGACCCGTCCCTGAAGGTTGTGCACGACGGGAAGGTCGATCTCGACATGCTCAGCCGGCTCGATAGCTCCGGCAATCGGGACTCCGCTGCGGCCGCATACTTTCTCGCTGCGCGCTTCGAATATGAGCAGGGCGACCGAGACCTGGCTCGCCGATACTTTGAGCGGTCTCTCGGCTATGCCCCGGACAATGCCATCATTCTCGCGAATTACGCCGCGCTGCTGGTTCAGACGGGCCACGCACGGGACGCGCTGAACTACGCCGAACATGCGGTACAGGCTGATCCCGAATCGCCCGATGCGTTGACGGTGCTTGGTTATGTGTACGTCAGCATCGACCGAGCACGCGATGCCATCGAGCCATGGGAGAAATCGTTGCGGCTTCGTCCAGACGACAAGTTACAGGCGCTGCTGGACAAAACCAGGAACGAACTCAAGGTGGAAGCGACCTACAACGAAAGTGATACTGGCCGGTTCACGCTTCGCTATGAAGGATCGGCCACCAAAGACAGCCTTCGCCAACAGATTATTTCCGCGCTCGACAAGGATTACGACGAACTCAGCTCCGAGCTAGGGATTTCGCCAAAGCAGAACATTCCGGTCATCCTCTACACCGAGCAAGCGTTCTTCGACGTCACCCAGGCTCCCAGTTGGACGGGCGCGCTGAATGACGGCAAGCTGCGTATCCCAATACAGGGCATCGACTTCATTACGCCCGACCTGGCACGTGTCCTCAAGCACGAACTGACGCATTCTTTCGTCAATCAGGCATCGTCGGGCCACTGCCCGCAATGGCTGAACGAAGGCATTGCCCAGATGGAAGAGGGGCGAACTCTCGGCGGACGCGCTGGCCGGCTGGCGGAAATCTATGCTCAGGGAGGGCAGATCCCCCTGCAGGCTCTCGAAGGCTCGTTCATGAAATTTTCCAGCAACGAAGCGCTCATCGCCTACGATGAGTCGCTCGCCGCTGCGCTCTACATACGCAACACCTACGGTACCAGCGACTTCCGCCGCCTGCTCGAACGCATTGGCCAGGGCGGCACTTTCGAACAGGCCATGACCGATATCCTCCATGTGAACTATCTTGGCTTCGAGCGCGATCTCGGCGACTACCTCAATAGGAAAAACTGATCCCCGGACCTGCTATTCACAATAGGCCATCGATAGCATGACCGGCCTATCTGCTGATCCGCCGATTTCCATTCCGCAGCGCCTTCGGCTGTGCTAAGTTTCTATCCTCCCCTGCCGAATGGCATTCCCATGAAGCTACCGTTTCAGAACCGAGTCGAAACGACAGTCCTCCGTAAGCCTGTGCCTACGCCAACGCCTGAGCTCCAGTTCTCAGAGGTTGCAGCGCTTTATCACGCAGCGCGCGTCGGAGGTGACTTTTTCGACTTTGTGCCGGTAGGCGCCAGCCGTCTGATATTCGCGTTGCTCGATATTGCAGGAAAGCGCGACCAGGCTCTTCATGTCGCGGCGGCCGTACAGGAGACTTTACGGGCTCGCGCACCGGAGCTTTTCATACAAGACGATCTTAACGAAGCCGATGCGCTCACCGATCTCGTTCTCGCCGTCAACCAGTCGATCCTCAATGCCGCCGGTGGTGTTCGCTGCGCTCCAGGAATTATCGGCTGCTACAACGAGACATTGGGAATTGTGTATTACATCAATGCCGGCAGCGTGCCGGCGCTGGTGAAGGCAGATGGAGCGATCACCATGCTTGATGCCAGCGGTCTTCCGCTTGGCCTGTTTTCGCACGCCACGCATGATGCGCAGGTCTGTGTTCTGCCCGAAGGCGGCACGCTGCTGCTGACTTCGCGTGGGCTCCTCGAAGTCAAAGCAGGCGGCGAAGAGTACGGTCTCGCCCGCCTCAAGGAGAGCTTGCAAACGGCAAACGGCGAAAATGCCCGCGAACTCTGTCAGCATGTTCTACAAACAGTCGGCGATTTCATTGAGCAGAAGAAAGGCCGGCGGTTCTTCCGTTTTGGTGCAAAGTCAGCGAATGGCGAAGCCGATGCCCTCGGCGAAAATGATGTGACCGCCGTCGCATTACTCCGATCTGCCGCACGTGCCGGCGCAGCCTCCGCGAGGTAATCATGAAACGCAAGGGACTCTGGATACTTGGCATTCTTGTCGTTGTATTGCTCCTGATTGCGGTTCTCGTTCCGTTAATCTTTGACGCAAACCGCTACCGCCCTGAAATCGAAGCTCGCCTGACAAAGTCACTGGGACGCGCCGTCAAAATCGGCGATCTCAAGCTGTCGCTATTTTCCGGAGGGATCGCGGCGAAGGACATCACCATAGCCGACGATCCGGCCTTCAGCCGCGATCCGTTTGTTACGGCAAAGTCGCTCGAGGTCGGAGTGCAACCGATTCCCCTTCTCTTTCACCAGCAAGTATTGGTGGAGTCGCTGGTTCTCGAACAGCCTAGCGTGCGTCTGTTGCAGTCGAACGCAGGGAAGTGGAACGTTTCCAGCATCGGGCAGAAACAGCAGACCTCCGCCTCGCAATCAACAACGACGGACATCTCGATTGCCAAATTGCAAGTGAACGACGGCCGGCTCGAAGTAGGCCAGCCTAGCGGTAAACCACAGGCGTACACCGGCCTGAATCTGAAAGCCACGGACCTCTCCTATACCACCGCTTTCCCGTTCTCCATTTCGATGGAGGCGCCGCAAGGAGGAAAGCTGAAAATTCAGGGCAAAGCCGGCCCGGTGAATCAAACCGATTCTTCCCGGACACCCTTTACCGGTGACGTTACAATCGACAACTTCGATCTGGCAGCGACGGGATTCGTGAGCCCCGATTCTGGACTGGCCGGCATTCTGAACTACCAGGGCACGATTACATCCGATGGACGCGTCGTACGCTCGCAAGGAAAAGCCGGCGCGACGAAGCTGCGGCTGGTAAAGGCAGGTTCCAGTTCCAACGTACCTGTATCAGTCGACTATCATTCCGATTACGACCTCGCCCGCGATACCGGCACGATCAGCCAGACCGCAATTCACACGGGCAAGAGCACCGCTGCGCTGTCGGGGACGTATAACTCACATGGTCCGACGACAAGCCTCGATCTCCACCTGGTCGGGGATCGCATGAGCACCCAGGATTTGCAGGGCCTGCTGCCCGCGCTTGGTGTGGTTCTGCCATCCGGTTCCTCGTTGCAGGGAGGAACATTGAACGCGGATCTCAATATGCTTGGACCATCCGATCGTCTGGTTACCACCGGCACGCTGAAACTTGCGAACGCCAAGCTGGCCGGGTTCAGCATGGGGAAAGGACTCTCGAGCCTAGCCATGCTGGCAGGACTGCGTTCAAGCACCGACACCACGATCGAACTGCTCAGTTCCGGCTTGCGCATCGCGCCCGAAGGCATGCGCTTCGATAGCGTCAACCTGGTCGTGCCCGAACTGGGGTCGATGACCGGCGACGGCACGATCGCCGCCGACAGCAGCTTGAATTTTCACCTGCTCGCGAAGTTGAACACTACCGGAAATGCTCTCGGACTTGTAACGGCAGCTTTAGGCGCCAAGAGTGGCCCCAAGCCTATCCCGATTAAGATCACCGGGACTACGGCAAAACCGGTATTCATGCCGGATATGAGCTCAGGCGCCGCGGGGCAGATTCTGCCCGCCGGCAATAGCGGACAACAAAATGCGAATCCACTTGGTGGGCTGATCGGCGGGTTCCTGGGTAAGAAGAAGAACTAAGGAGCAGGCTTACAGGCCTGCTCCCGGGATGATCTGCTTACTGCGGGTTGCTGGTGGTTCCGCCCTGATTCGAGGAGCTGGAACCGGTAGTGTCGCTCTGCGACTTGTCTTTTTTGTGATGCTTGTGGTGTTTCTTTCCGCTCGTCGTTCCAGTATCACCGCTCGTGCCGCTGGTGCTGGTGCCGGAGCTACCTGACTGAGCGCCTGACTGGTCGGAGCTGGTGGATCCAGTATTGCTGCTCGCCGAACCAGTGGACCCGGTTTGTTGACCTGAACTGCTGCCGGACTGGTCGGAACTGCCGGTGGTACTTGAGCCCGACTGCGCCAGCAGGAAAGGGGAGAGTGATAGCGCAAGCGCCAACACAAAGAGTCTTTTCATAAGGCAAGCCTCTCAGTTCACGTGAACTTGGTACCGGCACTTTGATGCTTGTGAAACTCAGAAACGTTGCACTTCGGGCCTGAACGGGCAGGAAAGCAGGAAGGGCGAACTCGCGTCTGCCCTATCTTTATACAAACAAAGTATTTGTGGCTATTTCCCGAGTTCCTTGATGATCTCGGTGATCAATTGAGGTTTCAAGTGCTCAAAGGCACGTGCGACAGCTTCCGCCAACTTGCTGTCTGAAACCCCATGTCCTTCCAGCTCGGCAAAAGTTGCTGCAACTTCTTCTGACGCGGGTTCCGCTTCGGCAACCGTCTCGACGGCTGGCTGGTCGGGTTCCCCTGCTTCGTTGCTCGCAAGTGCCGCCGCCAGATCTTTCGCCAGTCCTGGATCACCAAGCGCTGCGACATGGCTGAACACGTGAGGAATATCCACTGCCGCAGCGGTCGCCGCAGCCGCAACCGCGATCTCGGGAATATGCGATGGTTCAGGCTCGTGCGTGACAACGGGCTCCGACGCTGCTGGTTCAGCGGTAATCTCCGGCTCCGCGATCACGGACTCCGGTTCGATTTCAGGTGCAACTTCCGCCACAACCGGTTCGTCGATCTCCGGGGCGACTGGCTCAACCACAGGTTCCGGTTCTGGCACTGCAATAAAGGTCTGCGTTTCTGCGAGTGACGGATCTTCAACAACCGGCTCGGACGGCGCTGCCGCCTCAATTTCCTCCGCAATCACCGGTTCCGTAACCACGAGCGGTTCTTCCGTTACCGCTGACGTTACAGATAGCCCGACGGCAGGAGTCTCCACCGCTGGTTCTTCGATCGTGGCGGACGATTCGCTCTCGGCGGGCGTAACGATTGCCGCCAACTGTGTATCCGGAAGATCGGCAGCCAGTCCGACGTGGACCGGCTCGGCGTCCTGTGCGCCGAAGCTGGTGGCGAACTGCGTCATGTCCTCCGCTTCAGTGACAAGGGCTGCGTCCGGTGCGATTTCCGGAGCGCCACCTTCCTGAGGAGGGCTGTTGACCTCCAATCCGTGTGCAGGCGCAGATGAAACTTCTACAACGGGAGCAAGTGTGGGTTCCAGATCAGGCTGAACTACGACTGCCTGATCCAGCAGAACTGGTGCGCTCTCTGCCATCACCGGCGCTGCCTCGGCAGCCGGTTCAGCGATTGCTTCCACAATGGGTTCGAGGACCGGAGTTACTATCTCCGGCTCGTCTGTCAGCGTGGGCTCGATCACCGCGGGAGTTACAGGCTCTGGCTGCACAATAAAGGCGGGGGTCTCCGCCTCTACGGCGTTCTCGATTGACGGAGGCGTGTACAACGCAGCATCCGTACTGACAGGAGCCGGCTCTCCGACGGAAGCCACAGGTGTTGTGGGCGAAATGAAGATTTCGTGTTCGGCGGCGACACCGCTCGCGGTGATCGCGCTGAATACTGGTGTTTCCTGAACCGGTATGGCAGCCTCAGGCTCCAATATAGCTGCCGCAAATGCTGCGGGTTCGGATTCCGCCACGGGAATTGCCAGCTCCACACTAACCGGCGCATCTATCGCTGGCGTTACATCCATTTCCGCCGGAGACTCTCCGTCCTCTTCGGTCCCGCGCTCGGCAGTATCTGCCCAATCGCGATAGCTTGCATCCTGGACTTCTTTGATCTGTTCCGGAGTCAGGCGCAGCGTATCTTCATGGTCCGGCTCGCTCTGAACAGTGCGCGGTGCCGTGGAATCGTATCCGGTGCGCGGAGCTGGTGTTGCGGTTAGCAGCCGTTGCGCAATGCTTTGAATCGCTGCGATCAGATCGCTCGCTTCAAAGGGCTTGATCATGACTCCGTCGGCTCGAACCTTGTTCGCCTTCTGCTGGTCGAAAGGTTCCATCTTGCCGACGGTCAACAGAACCGGGATCTTCGATGTTTCTGCCGAAGCTTTGACGCGTTCGCAAACTTCCGAGCCAGTGTAGCCCGGCATGTATTCGTCAAGGATGGCGATATCGGGCCGCTCGGACGAGATCTTCTTGATCGCCGCCGCTCCATTGCTGACGGCCACAACTTCATAACCGGCATCGACGAGGATCTTCTTGCCCATATTTTGGGCGGTCATACTGTCGTCGGCCAGCAATATTTTCAGCGCCACAACCTAACCTCACGCAATGGTGGGACAGTGACTGGAACGTTACTTGTTCCGTCAACCCAAGTCAATCGAATCAGTACCCTAATGGTACCGGGACGTAAGTCACTGGTGAGCGCTTGCGTGAAATAAGGTGCACGGCTGATCACCCCGCCAACACAACTTTCGACAACCAAATAAACAAACGGGCGGCCGCAGCCGCCCGCTCGTCGATTGTTCGGATTAAAACGGGTTCAACTTGTGCAAACCCTTTTTCTTTTTCTGCTTGCTGGTCGAGTAACTGTCCGCCTTGTCCTGCTGGCCTGATTGTGCCGGCTGCGCGGTGGCGTTGTTCGAGTTTGAACTCGAAGAAGAACTGGAGGAACTCGCCGTACTCGGATCCGACGAATTCTGCACTTCGTTGATCTGTGTCGGTGGAAGCTGATTTTGAGTCTCTGAATCCGATGCATTTTCCGGTGCAACAGGCTTCAACTCGGGAATGGCATTCGGATCGTTGGCAGCAGGCGCACTCCCTAGCGCACCCTGATCGGAACGCGGGGGAGCTTCGTTGGGTAGTGGAGCCCCTGGGACTGCCTGGACAGATATCTTGTTTCCGCCTGAGTTTCTGTTGATTGCTTGCGCAACCGCTTTCTCCATGTCGGAATTGGCTTGGCGTAGCAGGTCCGGAGCGCCGGTCTGCTTCGGATCGGTCAGTGTCGGCTCACCCACCTTGACCGCCAAGGCTTCCTGCTCGCTGGGGCCTTTATGCAGGTTTCCCATCAACCTGTCACGCAGACCTGTCTCACCACGGCTCGCTTCTTCTGCTTTGTTTTGCGCAATCGCCTCCGGAGTAGGCGTCGGTACCGGACGATGCATTGCTTCCAGCATCCTCTTTGCATCCTCTGCCCGTTCGGTCACAGGATACCGAGTAATGATCCTTGAGAATGCTGCCGCTGCCAGATCCTCACGTTGCTTCACCATCTGTGCTTTTGCCTGTTCCATGAGTCGGGTAAGCCGAAAATTGTCCGCCTGTCTCTGATAGGCAATACCCAGCATGAACAGCGCGTCATCGGCGCTGCTGTAGAGCGGGTACGTATCCACCAGCGTATTCAACCGCGCAACGGCGGCGTTATACGACTCGCGCATGAAATAGAAGCGCCCGATCCGGTACTCGCGCTCCGCGAGCACCTCCTGCACTTGCAACAGGCGCTGTTTTGCCTCGGGAACAAGCTTGCTGTCCGGAAATTGCGTCAGCAGGTTGCGATACTCTTCTTCCGCGCGCATGGCGTGCGTGAAATCGCGATCGGGTTTCTCCATCTCGCGAAAGTGAATGTTCGCAATCTTCAACTGCGCTTCTGCCGCTTCCGGCATGTTCGGGAAGAAAGTGATGAAGTCCTTGTACTCGTTCTCGGCCTGCGTCATCGCCGCCGATCCGCCCTCGGCATACCACGAGTCACCGACCGCCAGCTTGGCGCGGGCCACAAATTCCGAATCGGGGTAGGTGTTGATCAGCGTCTGCAGCGTCAGCCGCGCCACATCGAACCTGTTGTGCTTCATCGCATCCATGGCGCGGTCGAACAAGATCTTGTCCGGCTGCTTGGAATCGACCTGTGCGATGGGATTACTGACCTTCTTATTAGTGCAGGCGCTTGCGGCCAACAGAACGATGAAGATGCCAAGAACCGAGAGACAACGTTTATGCATTCCCTACCTCTATATTCCTACTACACCTGTTGCCAGGTCGCTTCCGTAGCTGCTTTGATCAGGAGCTGCGCCTGTTCTTTGGGATTCCCTTTGCCGAACACCGCGTTGCCGGCCACCAGTACTTGTGCACCAGCACGAACGACTTCCGTCACGGTATCGAGCGCTACTCCACCATCCACCTCAATGCGGTAGTTCAAACCCCGCTGCACACGCAGAGTGGCGAGTTTCGCCAATTTCACCAGTGAATGCCGGATGAACTTCTGCCCGCCAAATCCAGGATTGACCGACATCACGAGCACGTAATCCACCATGTCCAGGATGTCCGTGAGCGTCTCAACCGGAGTTGCCGGATTGAGCACCACTCCCGCCAGCAGTCCCTGATGCTTGATCGATTCCAGCGTCCGGTGAAGATGAACGCAGGCTTCCTGGTGTACCGAAATCCAGTCCGCACCAGCATCGGCAAATGCCTGGATGTACTGGTCAGGATTGTCGATCATAAGGTGGCAATCGAGCGGCAACTTCGTTACCTTCCGGATCGAAGCCACCACCGGTGGCCCGATCGTCAGGTTCGGCACGAAGTGCCCGTCCATGACATCAAGGTGCAACAGCGCAGCTCCCCCTTCTTCCGCGGCGTGAATCTGGTCCGCCAGATGGGCGAAGTCGGCGGAAAGAATGGAAGGAGCGAGCTCGATCAACGAGTAATCTCCAGGGTGCGTTAAGCCGGGCGAAACGGGCTGAATCTCTGCAAATTCTATCACTGTTCATCTCTCGGAGTGCGCCGGCATGTGCTCTGTTGGCCACCAATTGCTCATCATCGCATCTAAGACTACGTCGAGATGAATGGGATTAAGCATTTCCGACTAGCGCATCTCCTGTTGTGCATATCGCTCCTGGTCGGTAGCGCATTCGCCGTGCCCGTGAAGCCGGACTTGGGCAAGATTTTCAAGCAACAGCAACAGCGAAGTCGTCCATTCGAACCAGCCCGGGCCGGATGGAACGGACCTGAAATGCAGCGTCCACAGGACGCGTCCCCCAACCCAGTGCTCGAGGCCTATGGCCCTGCGGCGACTACTCGGTCCGTGCGTGCCGCGCTGATGGCAGCGGTGATACCGGATCCCAGTGCGGTTGTCGCCATTGTCATGGTAATTATCCTGATGCGCATCATGCGGCAAACGCAGGAACGCCGGCGCCGCAGAGTTATCTCCATGAGTTCCCCACCACAGGAGGAAGTGCACAAGGCAGCCTGATCTTTCATCAAGTTTCACCGCGCGAGAAAATGAAAGGCGCGGGACGGAAGGGGCTTCTCGTTGGCAAGATCCTGAATCGGACGAGGAGCCTTTTTCATTTAAGGATGAAGGCAGAAGGACGAAGTGAAAACGATTTCTTCTTATTTTCGAACTTCGTCCTCCGTACTTGAAATTAGCTGGCTTTACGGTCTTTGTAGGCCTTCTCGGCTTCGTCGATATCTTTTTCTACCTGGTCCGGATCTGGTATTTCTTCCTCGGGATCGTAGCGGCTCTTTTCTCCCGCTGGACGGTCCGGGAAACCCTGTCCATGTTCGTTCTTCGGAGGCTGAACGTCTGAGTCCTGCTTGTTGTCGGCCATGAGTTCTCCTTTGCGTTGGATGGCTGGAAACTTGGATTGGCCCTATGAAGAAAGGGATTGCTTAGTGCGAGACCGTTTCGAAATCGACGGTATCGTTGCGCGGCTCCTGTTGACGCTGCCACGCAGCTTGTACGAAGCTGCGGAAGATTGCCTTCGACAATTCATCGTCATCGTACCCGCGCTCAGGATGCCACTGCAGTCCGAGCACAAAATGATCTTTCGATGTTGATTCGACTGCCTCGATCACTCCATCATCGGCTCGCGCCACGATCTGCAATCCATCCCCGGGCTTTTCGACCGACTGATGATGGCTCGAGTTCACCCAACCCCGCATTTCCCCGGACGGTAGCTTCTTCCAGTTCCACACGTCATCGCGCCCCTGGCTCATCAACTGGCACACCGGAGCTGCTATGCGACCGAGGACACATGACGTTGGATCGATAGTGACCGTATGGGCGTGATCGACGGTGCGCCCTGCCTTGTGATTGATGGCAAACTTCGACTCGATATGCTGTACCAGCGTTCCCGACCGCCAGACGTTCAGTGATTGCACGCCATAACAGATGCCGAGAATCGGCTTCTTCATGTTGTACGCATCTTGCAACAACAGCTCATCGACGTTGTCGCGCGCCGGATCTGCCGGTGCGGTTTGCGGATGCCGTGTGGTAGCGCCGTACTTCTCCGGATCGACATCAGCTCCGCTGCCGGGAAGGCAGATGCCGGAGCACTGCGTCGCGGCACGAGCGATTTCCACGTTGCTCCACGAGAGGTCGATGACCACAGGCTCGCCACCCGCCTTCTGGATGGCTCGCAGGTACTGCGGAAGGCTCCGCTGGTTGTACTCTTCGTCGTTTGATTTCGGCTGCGGGATGGCGATGCGGGGATGCACGGGACTAGTTTAGCGCTGTTGGCTGCAGCTATCAGCTTGAAATTGGCACGCGAGGATCTTCCACGGCCGCTCGCGCGTAGTACATCTCCTCGATCGCCGCCTTCACCTTCTCGGCAAACGGTTCCATGTCGCGCGTGGAATAACCCTCGGTCGAGATCGGTTTGCCGATGATCAACTGAAGTTTCCCCGGATGGATCACAAATGTGTTCATCTTCAGCAGTTCGAAGGCGCCGACGATTGCCATCGGGACAATCGGCACTCCGGCTTTGATCGCCATGTAAAACGCGCCCGCCTGGAACTTCTTGATCTGCCCGTCGTTTGTGCGCCCGCCTTCCGGAAAAACCATCAGCGACATGCCGCTTTTCAGCGTCTTGATTGCCTTCTTCACGCCCGCGAGATTCAGTTCCTTTTCGTCGATCGGAATCTGTCCCGACCGCGACAGGTGCCAGCCCATAAACGGGTAACGGAACAGTTCCACCTTCGCCATGATGCGGAACTGCATCGGCAAATTCGTGTACACCAGCGGAATATCGATCGCCGATGAGTGGTTCGCCGCATACACGGCAGATTCCGTTGGGATGTTCTCGCGCCCAATCACTTCCACCGGCGAGAAGATGGTCGCGAGAATCATCCGAGACCACGTGCGGGCAAACCAGTGCTGTACCGTGCCGGTGCGGTCGAACAGCGACGACAGCAGCGACAGCGTTCCCATGACAACCGTGTACAGGTAGATCAACGGGTCGAAGATCAGGAATGAGCAGATGGCGTCGAAGAAGTTTCTGGCTGGAGAGCGCTGGTTCACAGATAAGGTTAGCGTATCAGTGGGGAGGCGGTTGGCAAAGCTCGCCCGTTTTGGGATTCAGAGGCAACAAATTTTGTTACGCCCAAAGACTGTCCAATAAGAAAACAAAGGACTTAGCCCATGCTCAGTGAGCCCATATATGAAAACAAAGGACTTGGATTTTCGATTAGCTGCTGCAATATGAAAAGAAAGGAGTTAACGACTCTTCTATTGCAAGTATCCTCCCGCCAGCGACAGCTTCATTCCCCGCTCGATTGCCATTGCCCGGCGCTCCGCTTTGCGGGCAAATGCCATTACCATCACGTGCGACAGTAACTGGACCGTTGCCACGTCGCGATCGTCGAAGGCGAACGCGTCCGACGACAGAACCTGGAGCATCCCCAGCACCCGGTTCATGTGATTCAGCGGCGCAGCGATGACTGACCGGATGCCCAGCGCGCGGCAAGCTTCCTCGTTGACGTTGCGGTCGGAATGAGCGTCATCACAGCGCCAGATTTGGCCGGTGCGCAGGCAGAGACCGGAAAGACCAGTCCGGGCATCAACGTCCGATCCAATGGGCGGAACAGTGTCGCCGGCGCTCGCCTGACAGACCATGCGATTCCCCTCCCACATCGCCAGCGCAGCTCCGTTAGCCTGTGTGAGGGTGGAAGCGCGCTCGACCACGAATTGCATCGCCGATACCGGATTCAACCGGGCCAGAGCAGCGGATCTGCCAACCGGCGCCAGCTCTTCCTCGTGGCGGTTCCGCGCGGCAGCCGCCGCTACGACCTGCGGCTCCACCATCGGAATCCAGTCCAGAGTGTCGTGAACGACCTTGTTCATCGTCGCATCGTCGATCACACTCGCGGTCTGCTGGCCACGCAGTGTGCCGCCGAGAACTCGCGAGAGGCTCATGACGGCCGAGCTGCCGCACGCGAGACAGTTCGACGTGTTGTTGTAACTGATAAGTTCGCATTCGACACATAACACCGAATCACGCAGCTCCAGCAACGTGATGTCGCGAGGCTTCAGAAGTGGCATGTCCGACCCTGGGAGCAAATAGGCGAGCCCCACAGCGGCTCGCTTTTTATATTTGCACTAAAAATAGGGCGTCAGCCGTTTGCGTCTAAGTAACAGAAATGGTTCAAGGAAGGATTTCTGTGGAAAGAATTGCCTAGGCTAAGCCGGCGCGGCTGAAACTTGCTATCGTCCGTGTACCAGACGGTCCGCCAGCCGATCCGGCAACTGCGCATCACGGATGCGTTTCTGCGCCTTGGCGACGTCGTAAACGACGCGGAAGAACTCGACCTGCTTCGCATCGGAATCGTACACGGCGAACGCTGCGCGCCAGTCGCCATCGCGCGGCTGTCCGACCGACCCAGGGTTGATCAGGTATTTTCCCGGACGGTCCAACGGCAGCGCCCAGCTCTCGTTTTCGTTTTCCTCGTTGTATTTGGGATGGAAGGTGATCTCCTGCGCACTGTTCAGCAGGAATCCGCCCTGCATGTGCGTGTGACCGAAAAACGTCAGCGGCACCTGCAACGATTGCGCCGACTCAGCGGCGTGATCCGACGCCAGCAGGTATTCGTCTTCATCGCGCGGCGATCCGTGTACCACCTGGGCATCTTCCAGCGGTTGTAACGGCAGCGGACCCTGCGGTAGCGCCTTCAGCCACTCCAGATTTTCCGGACGCAGCGCATGGTGCGTCCACACCACCGCAGCGGCGGCCACGTAGTTAAATCCGCGCACATCCGCAATGCCCGCGCATGCTTTGTCGTGGTTGCCCCGCACGAAAAGGCTCCCCAACTCGCGCGAGCGGTCGATCACTTCATTGGGACAGGCGCCGTATCCGACGATGTCGCCGAGGTTGGCCACGGCGTCGAAATTCGGAGCCGCCGCCAACACGGCTTCCAGTGCGTCGCAATTGCTATGAATATCGCTGAGGATTAGAAAGCGCACGTTTCGTTCAGAGACAAAGGGTCATCATACCCTTTCTTTGCGTTACGACGGAAGTTCTCGACAATCACTACTCTCTGTAGGTTGTCACTGGTAGGCAGGATATTTGCAGAACGGGGGAACGAGTTCCTCCGCTCGTCAGATTCGCATTTTCGCCTCGCATTAGGACCATAATTGTCGTAAGGTCCATTCGTTTTCCATAATCCTTCACATCGATGAATCAATCTCTCTCGAAGCTCACCATTTGGTGTACGAAGTTGCCGAATGTGAAACACGGTTTGCTGCCGCCTTCTGTTCCGCGGCCGAACCCACTCGTTGTAGATTCGCGGGTTTTTGTCTCTGTGTTTGCTCCGGGTGCGATTGCATGTCTGAATAGAAACACCGGCGAGATTGAGTGGAAACGGAAACTGCCGCCTTTCGGCGCCGACTCTGTCTATTACGCAAGTGGCTTAGTATTCGCACGTAGTACGCATACTTTGTATGCACTCGCTCCAGATTCAGGCCACGCCATCTGGCAGTTCTGTCCCTATGGCACTCACGGCGAGTGGATCTATTCACATCCAACAGTTTGGCGTAACAGGTTATTTATTGGCGACAGGCACGGTTTTCTGCACTGCTTGGACGCAAAGTCGGGCAAGCCTCTATGGAAAAGGCAAACCAATCGCAAGCACGCAAATGCAAATGCTACTCCTTTGGTAATGAATGGGTTGGTCGTCATCAGCACAAATGCGAAAACTGCTATTGCATTTGACGCGGAATCGGGCGAACCATTATGGAGGCGCCAATTGGACGGCCCTGCTAGTTTCGGGCTTTTGGTTCATCGCCGAATGCCAGTTATCGTTGCCGATTCCGTCTACCTGCTGAAGCCGTGTAGCGGTGTGGTGGAGCGAAAACTGAAATGGAGGTCCGAGTCGGTTGAATATGTTGAAGACCTCGGCCGAAATTTGGCAGTGGTTCTTCGAGATCCTTCAGACAGCGGGACGACTAGAATTTCGATTTTCAATTTGGACAACGGCAAGATGAAGCTCGTATCCCACAGTGCATGGTGCCCTACTTTGAGGTACGTCGCCGAGACCAAGATCAGCTACCTTTCGCACCTGAGAGGTGTTCATCTGCTGGATGGCAATGCCAACACGCTCGCCAAAATCTCTTTACCTGATGATGGTGTTGGATTAGTCGACGTCAAGGACGAGATTATCTATCTTGCTACGGCACGAGGCCGTGTTTTGGCATTGCGGCATCCCCGCTCTGATGGATGGCATCACCGCGACTAAGCCGCAAACCCGCATAGTTTAGTTCCTATCCTTGTTTTCTCCGTGACGTCAGTGGGTTCCCACCCTCCGTTTTTTCTTTCGTCAATTACACTCGATGCCATGCCCAAGGACTGGAAGACTCGCCTGATTCATTCCGACGCACACGTTCCCGAAGGATTCCGTTCTCTTAGTACTCCTGTTTATCGTGGCTCTACTGTTCTGTTCCCCAATGCCGCCACTGCCAGCGACAACTGGGACCAATACGAAGCTGGATATACCTATGGCCTTTACGGCACGCCGACGGTGCTCGAACTCGCCGCGCGCATCTGCGAGTTGGAGGGCGGCTATCGCACCATTCTTACGCCCGGCGGACAAGCGGCGATTTCATTCATTAACCTCGCGCTGCTCAAGGCCGGCGACCACATCCTGCTTCCCGAAAGCGTTTACGGACCCAACCGCAAGTTTGCCTACCACGTTCTTCGCCGTTTCGGAGTTGAAGTAAGCACCTACCTGCCGACTATTGGCGCCGGCATCGCTTCCGAATTTCAGCGGAATACACGACTTGTCTGGTGCGAAAGCCCCGGGTCGATCACCATGGAAGTGCAGGACGTTCCCGCCATTGCCGAAGCCGCGCATAAGGCCGGGGCTCTCGTCGTACTCGACAACACGTGGTCCGCCGGCGCGTACTTCAACGCCCTCGAGCACGGCGTCGATATCAGCATGCAGGCCGTGACCAAGTACGTCGGCGGACACAGCGATCTTCTGCTCGGCGCGATCACCGTTCGGGATAAGGAACTCTATCGGCAACTCGGAGAATTCCAGCAGGTTCTCGGCACCAGCGTCTCGCCCGACGACGCCAGCCTTGCGCTGCGCGGCATGAAGAC
>CAYWSM010000186.1:0-4366 GCA_964460935.1 uncultured Terriglobales bacterium
AAGTTGAAGGAATATAGCCAGCAGACGGCGGAGGCGGTCGGCGAAGGATAGAATGTTTTTCCCGCATCCTGCACTGCCGTATTTGGCGGGGAATGAAGTTCCTATTACCCACGGGCAACCTCGCGTATGATTAGCGCCAGCACGCCTCTCTGTTGCATCCCATGCGTCTCCGTCTGAAGACCAAACTCGTGATAGCCATCAGCGGCTTGGTGCTGGCACTCGTGTCGGTGCTGTCGTACGTGTATCTGTCGCAACTGATGCGCCAAAGAATCGCGCAGGCCTATAACGATGGAGACTTCATCGCTCACCAGATCTACCAGGTATCGAGAGACGCGCTGGAAGTCGACTTGGCCAGCGCCAGGATCGACGAGAGCAATCCTGACGAAGTTCGCAAGTTTATCGAGGACAGCCTGCAGACGGACTCAGGGCTGAATTCGCTGATTCAGTCGGTGGTGGGCTACTCGCAAAACATCTACGAAGTGGCGATTGCCGATGTCCATGGGAACGCGTTGCTGGACTCGGTCAGCGACCTCCAGGGGAAACCCATGCCTCACCGCGAACCGTTTCTGAAACTCCAGAATGCCAGTTTCTGGCGACAGGTGGAGGCGGTTTACGGGAAACCAGGCGTTTATGACGTCACGCTGAAACTGCAGCGCAACGGCGTGCCGTTCGGCGAGGTCCGAGTCAGCCTGCAAACGCTGTTCCTGAAGAACGAACTGCAGCCGCAGTTCAATCGTGCGCTGACTTTTGCGGCCATCTCGATTGTGGTGTCGTTTCTGCTGGCTGCCGCACTTTCCAACGTTGCGCTGCGACCGCTGGAAGCAATCAGCGCCCGATTGGATCGCATGACGGCCGGCGAGATTGATGTTCCCGTTGACGAAAAGAAGCCCGAAGGTGCGGACGAATATAAGGCGGTCAACACGAAGATCGACAAGTTAGGCCGCCAGATGCGCGACGTGAAGGAAGTATTCTCGGCATTGAAAGAGAACCTCGATCAAATCATGGCCAATCTGCAGGACGGCCTGATGCTCTTCACGCGCGACTCGCGGGCGGTACTGGTCAGCGCATCGGCCGAGCGTTTCCTGGGGAAGCCACGAAATCTGATGTTGGGTCAGACCGTGGACGAGATCTTCAGCGATGCATCCACGCTCAGCCGCATTGTCCTGAACTCGTTCCATATGCGCGAGCCGCTGAATGCGATTGAGGTCGAAACGGAAACACAGCGGCGAATCGAACTGTCGCTGGATTTCATTGAAGAACGTGGGGAACGAATCGGGGCGCTGCTTACGGTCCGCGATGCGGAGTCGGTACAGAAAATCGAAGATGAAATCGAGTTGTCGCGACGCCTTGCAGCCATTGGACGTCTTACCTCTGGCGTCGCTCACGAAGTGAAGAACCCCATCAACGCGATTGTGTTGCACCTCGAAGTTCTGAACGAAAAGCTGCCGGACTTGAATCCCGACGCCAAACGGCACGTGGATGTGATCAGCAGCGAAATTCGGCGCCTGGACCGTGTGGTCCAGACGCTGGTGGACTTCTCGCGTCCCGTCGAGTTGCGCCTGTCGGAAGTCGATTTGCGGCGTACCCTGGAAGATGTGGTGCTACTGGCCTTGCCGCAAGCCAACGAACTTGGCATCAAACTGGTGAGAGACATCCCTGCCGAGACCCTATCGGTCCGCATCGACAGCGATCTAATCAAGCAGGCGGTGCTCAACGTGGTATTGAACGGAATCCAGGCGATGAACGGCAAGACGGGTACGCTTACCCTGCAGGCCTATCGTGATAATGGGACCGTTACGGTGGACGTGAAAGATGAAGGTGGTGGCATTCCGCCGAGCGTAAGGGACAAGATTTTCAATCTCTACTTCACGACAAAGAAGGGCGGTAGTGGGATCGGGCTGGCCATGACGTATCGGGTCATGCAATTGCATAACGGGTCGGTAGAATTCGATTCGCACGACGGCCTGGGAACGACGTTCCATTTGCGTCTGCCAGCGGTTGCCGTTCCCGAGCCCGTGGTGCCGGAAATCACAGCGCACGCCCAGCGGCAGTAGGACAATAGTTGCGATTACCCAAGCGAAGGATATACAAGGGAATGGTGAATTGGCGCGGAACATCCGGAATCCTGTTGGCGATCGCCCTATTACTGGGCACATCCGGATGCAAGATGAAGAAGAAGTCTCCGAATATTCCGCAGCAGGCGCAGGCGCCGACCATTCCCGTTCCCAGTGAGCCAGCCACAACTCAGCCTGGCCCGCCCCCGCCGGTGAGTGTTGAGCCGTCGAGGCCGTTACCTACGCCTGGCGAGGTGGCAACCAGCACTCCTCCGGAACAACCGGCGCCCAAACCTCGCACACGGATTGGCCGTAAACCAGCTCCTCCCAAGAGAACGGTAGTGGAGAATACCCCTCCTCCCGCACAGGCTCCCGCTCAGCAACAACAAGGAGCGCTGACGGCATCGGTGTCGCACAAGGATGCTCTGCAGCAAAAGGTCGATACACAACAGTTGATCGACACCACCGAAAACAATCTTCATGGCCTGACCCGTGGGCTATCCGATGATGAACAGGTGATGGTGGCGCATATCCGCTCGTACATCCAGCAGTCGAAGAATGCAACAACCGATGGCGACCTGGAACGCGCCTACAACCTGGCTCTCAAAGCGCGGTTACTCTCCGACGAACTTGTGAAGAAGTAGGTTTTCAGCGGCAAGCTCTCCCCGCAATCACCATTTATAATCTTGGGTTGGACTATGCCCAAAACTCCTCTATATGACCGGCTAGTTGCGGCAGGAGCCCAGATGGGCCCATACAGCGGCGTCGATACTGCCAGCAGTTTCGGCGATACCGAGGCCGAATACCGTCAGTTGCTGGCCGGCTGTGGCGTTTACGATCTCGGTTGGCGCGGTAAAGTCGTGCTCACCGGCGGCGATCGGGTCCGCTGGGCGAACGGCATGGTGACCAATAACATCCGCGATCTTCAGCCTGGGTACGGGAATTACAGCTTTCTGCTGAACGCTCAGGGACGCATTCAGGGCGATCTGTACGTGTACAACATGGGCGACCATTTGATGGTGGACACTGAACGGTGGCAGGTTCCCAAGATCCTGGAACTCTTCGACAAATACATCATCATGGATGACGTCGAAGTCACGGACATCAGCGACAAGCTGACGGGAATCGCCGTACAAGGGCCGAAGTCGATTCAGGTTCTTCGCAGCCTCGGCTTGACGATTGCCGACGATGTCGAACCGCTGAAGGTCGCTCAGATGGTTTGGAACGGCGTTGGGATTTCGGTCACGCGGATGGCCAGCGATATCGCAATGACCTTCGAACTCTGGCTGCCCCCCGAGAATGCCGGAAAGCTTTGGGATGCGCTCCTTGCTGCCGGGGCCGAGCCGGTCGGTACCGAGGCGCTGGAGATGTTTCGGATCGCCGCCGGTGTACCGAAATACGGGCAGGACATCACGGACAAGTACATCCCGCAGGAAACCGAGCAGTTCCATGCGCTAAATTTCGCGAAGGGCTGTTATCTCGGGCAGGAAATCGTCGAGCGCGTACGCTCGCGCGGCGCTGTCCATCGCCACTACGCAGCGTTTGCAATCAACGGTCCGGCTCCCGCACCCGGCACTGAAGTGCAGGTCGAGGGCAAGCGTGCCGGCGAAATCACCAGCGCCCGAACAATTCCCGTAAATGGCCATCAGCAGACGTTGGCGTTGGGATACATTCGGAAGGAAGCTGGGGAGCCCGGTACAGTGGTCCAGGTGGATGGCAACGAGGCGCACGTGTTTGCACCGCCACACAAAGAAGCATTGCAGTCGTAACATCCGGAAACGCATCGAATCGAATAGATTATGGCTGACAAGAAAAAAGACGAAGAATTTGTAGTACAGGATCGCCGCCGGTTCTCCTTTGACGACGGCGAAGTACATGAAAACCCGGAACGTGCAGAAGAAGCGCAGCGCGAAGAATCTGCCGCAACTCCGCCGGAGCAGAAGAAAGCGGAAGTGCGCGAATTCCCTAAGCGGGAAGAACCAGCCGCAGCTCCGCAAGACGTCTCCGACAAGGAGCAGGCTGCCCCGCCAATCAGCGCGGAGGAGCGGCAAGCCGGTGACGATGCCTTTGCGCAGTCGTCGAAGAAAGTCGACGAACAGATCAGGGCGCAGCTCGGACGCAACTCTGAAGAGTTCCAAATGACCTTCGACAAGTTCATTGCATCGCTTTATATGACGGCGCTGATGCAACTTGGCCTGCTCCATGAGCAGGGCGGACAGCCGAGAGTCGATATCATCGGGGCACGCCAGACCATTGATACGATGGTTCTCCTCCGCGAGAAGACGAAAGGCAATCTCACTCCGCAAGAGGAC
>CAYWSM010000187.1:0-2929 GCA_964460935.1 uncultured Terriglobales bacterium
CGCACCTCAACCGATTCCTGGAGTCGATGCTGTCGTCGCCGTTGGCAGCGGCAAAGGCGGAGTGGGAAAAACCACGCTTTCCGTAAATCTGGCATTGAGCCTGGCGAAACTGGGTTACAAAGTCGGACTGCTCGATGCCGATGTGTACGGGCCGAACGTCCCGCTGATGCTCGGTTCGAGCGTCGCGCCACAGATTGGCGCCAACAACATGATCGAACCGCCGACTCGATATGGAATCAAAGTGATCTCTGTCGGACTACTGAACCCGGGCGACAAGCCATTGGTATGGCGTGGTCCGATGCTGCACCAGATGATCCGGGAGTTCGTTCAGCGAGTGGAATGGGGAAAGCTGGACTACCTGATTGTCGATCTGCCGCCGGGAACGGGCGATGTAGCGATTTCGTTAATACAAACGGTGCCGCTGACAGGAGCGGTGGTCGTTACCACGCCGAGCGATGTTTCACTGCAAGACGGACGGAAGGCGATTGAGATGTTCCGGCAGGTGAAGGTGGATGTGATCGGGATCGCTGAGAACATGGGGTCGTTCCATTGTCCGCACTGCAATCATGAGATCGATATCTTCTCGACTGGCGGCGGGAAGCGCACGGCGGAACAGTTCGGAGTGCCTTTCCTGGGAACGATTGAACTCGATCCCGAGATCCGCAAAGGCGGAGACCAGGGGAATCCGGTGGCGCTGGCGGGAGAAGATTCGCCGCACGCGAAGTCACTGTACGCGTTTACGCGGAAGGTGATCGACCGGGTAAAGGAATTGCAGGCGACGAGCGAGGATGTGATCTCGATTCAGTAACTTAGAAAGTATGATGGTCGAGTACGAAGTACGAAGTGAAAATCCGTTCTTTTTTGAATTCATCCTTAGTAGTCCATCAGTCCAGTGCACTTATTTATTTCCTTTGGCACTCTCACTCCTTGAGTGCTATTGACTTAACCTTGGGAAATTCCTAGAATTCTGAAGAGGGATTCCGGTCGGGAATCTACTTGTAAGCTTTTGCATCTAATGTACTTAGGTAAAACCTAAGGCGAATGGCCAGCAACTCCAATTTCGGTCCGCGGGAGCGCGAGGTCCTCAGTGCGATCATTGAGGCCTACATTATTACTGGTGAGCCAGTCGGGAGTCGGGGTCTGTCCAGGGGTAACAGCGAAGGCCTTAGCCCGGCGAGCATCCGGAACGTGATGTCGGACTTAACGGATGCAGGCTACCTCGAGCAGCCGCATACATCGGCTGGACGTGTGCCGACGGCGGAAGCTTATCGCTACTACGTCACCCAGATTGCTACTAAATCGCGCAGCATATCCAATGTCGATCAGGGAATGATCGATCAGAACCTGCGGGGTGCGGGTGACTTGCAGCAATTCATGGAACGGACGTCGCATGTGCTGTCGCTGATCTCGCAAAAGGTTGGTGTGGCGGTCGCGGGCGGGCCGAAGGAAGTGCTGGAGCACATTCATTTCACACGGCTGGAGCAGAACCGTGTGCTCGCCGTGGTGATTACGAAATCCGGCGTAGTCCGCGACAAGATGCTGCGAGTCGAGAATGAGTTGTCGCCATCCGATCTTGAGATCTCGGCGCGTTACCTGAACGATAACTTTCGCGGGTGGACCCTGGATGCGCTACGGACAGAGCTGCAGAAGCGCATCGAGCAGGAACGCAGCGAGTACGACCAGATCATGAAGTCGATCGCGCAGCTTTATAAGCAAGGCGCCCTGGGCGACGACCGGCAGCATGACGTATATCTCGAGGGTGCATCGAACCTGATCGGGAACGCGGACCAGCAACGCCTGCGCAACATTCTGCGCACGCTGGAAGAGAAACAAAAGATTGCCGAGTTGTTGTCGGCCTATCTGGACGCGAACCAGGAGACGGTGCGCGTTGTTTTTGGGCTGGAAGAGTTTGAACCGCAGTTGCGCGATTTCGTGCTGATCGGCGCACCGGCGAAGCAGGGCGGAGACGTGGTTGGATCGCTGGCCGTGATCGGTCCAATGCGCATCGATTATCAGCACGCCATCACGGCGGTCTCATACATCTCACAGTTGTTCGAGAAATTCACTCAGCAACAATAGAATTGGGTTATGGCAGGAACGAACGGAAAAGCAGATCCCACGCTCGACGTGGAGCATGAACTGCCTGCGTCGGAAGACAATGACGTGCAGGCGGGTACGCCGGAGAATCAGGCTCAGGCCGGCGCAGCGGATGAGTTAAGCAAATTGAAGTCGGAGCGCGACGCGCTGTACGACCGGCTGGCGCGCTTGCAGGCGGAGTTCGACAATTTCCGTAAACGCCAGGCGAAAGAGAATCAGGATTTTCGCGACTACGCGCTCACGAACGTCATCAGAGACATGTTGCCGATCCTCGACAGCCTGGATCGCGCGCTACAAACGCAGCCCGAGGGCGAAGAGTTTCGCAAGGGTGTGGAGCTGATCGATCGCCAGTTCCATGACGCGCTATCGAAGCTCGGCGTAGAGCCAATTGAGTCTAAAGGGCAGGCGTTCGATCCGAATTTGCATCAGGCAATCCAGATGGTGGAATCGCCGGATGTCGAAGAGAATCATGTCGTGGACGAGTTGCAGCGCGGGTACAAGATCAAGGACCGGCTGTTGCGACCAGCGATGGTGACTGTGTCCAAGAGGGGATAGCAGATAGGGGTTAGTGGCTGGGGGTTAGGAAATGCCGTCGTGTTTTCGATGGCTCTTCCTGACCTCCAACCCTAACCGCTAACCACAGATTTTGATGGCCACTAAAGTAAAACGCGATTATTACGAAGTGCTGGGTAT
The DNA here is from genome assembly GCA_964460935.1 of uncultured Terriglobales bacterium. Lineage (GTDB taxonomy): Bacteria > Acidobacteriota > Terriglobia > Terriglobales > Acidobacteriaceae > DATMXP01. Next base: position 2,791 of record CAYWSM010000187.1, read on the forward strand.
TACACGAACGGCGACCGACCAGGAGATCAAGAGTGCCTACCGCAAGATGGCGCTGCAATATCATCCAGACCGCAATCCGAATAATCCTGACGCGGAAGAGAAGTTCAAGGAGTGTTCGGAGGCATACAGCGTGTTGGCC
>CAYWSM010000188.1:0-11087 GCA_964460935.1 uncultured Terriglobales bacterium
CAGAAAGACGACCAATAGTCCTGCCACCACTCTTTTCATTCGCTTTTTTCCCTCCCCGCAAAATCGGCGACAGGTGGGGCAGCCCAGCCGTACCCGCCAACTTGCGCCTCGCACCATAGCCTCATTCCCATTCCAGGGTCAACAGTAGTGCAACTTCCGCACTTCTTAATTGCTCTGTTCGTCCCACCTTCATTACAGTGTGGTTAACAAACATATCGCCGAAAGATAAATTCCCAATTTCGGCAGCAGCACTGGACGGGTGCGGGGCCGTCCAATAGAGAGCAGGGCCAGCCATGGGTATTCGGACACTTAACGATATCTTCTTCACCGTCATCGAGCGGAATGCCGACTGTGTGTCCATGCACAAACAGGCGGACAAGTGGGTCCCTGTCAGCAGCAAGGAGTTGTACCGGGACGTGCTCGGCGTGGCGAAGGCCCTGAAGTCGTGGGGCGTGCGACGAGGCGACCGTACGGCCATTCTGGCCGAAAACCGACTGGAGTGGGCGGTTGCCGACTTTGCCACGATGGGCATCGGCGGAATTGTCGTGCCTATTTATCCGACTCTCACCAGCGAGCAGATTGGCTGGCTGCTTCGCGATGCCGGCGTAAAAGTCCTGTTCCTCTCGACCGTCGATCAACTGAAGAAATTCCGTGAAGTGCAACCGCACACATCGGTCGAGAAGGTTGTGATCATGGATGACGTCCCTGACAGCGACGCCATCCCCATGCAGCCTCTGATGCAATCAGGCCAGACCGACCGCGATCCGGCCTTCGACGCCGAGGTTCGCACCAGTCAGCCTAACGACATCGCCACGATCATCTATACATCTGGCACGACGGGGCAGCAAAAGGGCGCCATCCTGACGCACGGCAACCTGGCCTCGAACATTTCGGTATCGATGGATGGCTATCAGGTCACGGTTGGGCAGGAATCGTATATATCGTTTCTGCCGCTGTCGCATGTGACGGCCCGTCACGTGGACTATGCCATGTACTACCGTGGCATCACGCTGGCGTATCAACCCGATCTCACCAAACTGCTGGAAACTCTTGAAGAAATTCGCCCCACGATGTTCGTTGCCATTCCGCGCGTGTACGAGAAGATTCGTCACAACGTGGAGCACAAGACGGCGACCGGGATAAAGCACAAGATCTTTACATGGGCGATGCAGGTGGGGCGCGAGAACCGCGAAACGATCCTGCGCGGCGAGACTCCCAAATCAATGACCTGGGCTCTTGCGAACAAATTGCTGTACAGCAAAGTTCGCGAGGCTGTGGGCGGCCGGGTGAAATATTTCATCTCCGGGGGAGCACCGCTGGGACGCGAACTCGCCGAGTGGTATGCCGACATCGCGATTCGCATCCACGAAGGTTACGGACTGACCGAGACCTCGCCGGTGATCGCTCTCAACACGCCGGCGAACCATCGTCTTGGCACCGTGGGAAAACTGTTGTCTAACGTCGAAGTGCGAATCGCAGATGACGGAGAAATTCTGGTTCGAGCACCATCGGTGTTTCGTGGGTATTGGAATCGTCCCGAGGAAACTGCCAAGGCGTTTGAGGTCGACTGGTTCAAAACGGGCGACATCGGAAATATTGATGTTGATGGATTTCTTTCAATCACCGACCGCAAGAAAGACTTGATCAAAACTTCCGGTGGCAAATTCATCGCTCCGCAACCGATTGAGAGCGCGTTAAAGAATCATGAACTGATCTCCGAAGCAGCCGTGCTGGGGGATCGCCGAAAATTCGCGGCGGCGCTCATCCGTCCTGATTTCGATCTGCTGCAAGCCTGGGCTGTGGAGAATGGCGTGGAATTCCAGCATCGTGACGATTTGATTCAACATCCCAAAGTAATTGCGTTGTATGAATCGCTGTTGAACGACGTGAACGCTAAGCTTGCGCAATTCGAGAAGATGAAGAAGTTCATCCTCATCCCTGATGACTTCACGATTGCCAATGGGTTCTTAACGCCAACGATGAAGCTACGGCGCCGCGTTATCGAAGAGCGTTACAAGCAGGAAATTGAAGCTCTGTACGCAGAACCCGCGCCCAAGACGCAAACACAGGTGTCCTAGCGAGATAGTAGAACCTAAGTAAACAGTTCCAATTGCGTACTTGAAATCGCTTAGAGGCGATGTATTCGTCTTGGTTTGTTCCCGCCTACGTTATACTTGGTGCTTCTCTGAAATCTGACCACGTCGGGTGTACGACTGCCTGTCGCTGCGCATGGAATGAAGACTGTCCTTCTAGTTATTCGTTGGATTTGCGCCCTGCTGGGTTGGTGTCTTTTTTTCTTCTGGTGGAAGAAGGCAGCGACGCCCGGTTGGGTGTCTCCGACTGCAATCAAGTATTCTCTGCTCTCGATTGCTGTGGTGGTCACGGCGGCGATCCTGTATTCCATCATCTGGATTTTTCATAACAAGCGAATCGCGCGCCGCGGAAAGCGTGGATTCGTATCCTTTTATAGAGCGCCGCACTTTGAGACCGATGCCCTCGGCCGCCAGCTATCTTTTCCCGCCATAAGCGCCGACGGCTCCGACTCCATTTTCGTCGTTCGCCAAGTGGGCCAGCACAAAACGTACGTGGTAGAAGAAAAACCAAAAGGCCGGGGAGCCAACGCATGATTCCTGCCATCCACTCGGCTCTCCATGCCATTGATCACTCCACCATTTATCGCGTTCTGCTTTATTTCTACGGCATCTACCCGGTGTTCATGGCGTGCGTGTGGATCGTGCTCAGCCTTTTCTTCTTTCTGCGGCGGGAACGCAAGCCACAACCGGAACTTGGCGATCCGGCACCGTTCGTCTCGGTAATCATTGCCGCGTATAACGAAGAGCTGGCGATCGGCCGTACGCTCGATGCTTTGCTACAGATGAACTATCCCGCGTACGAAGTTATCGTTGTCGATGACGGTTCGAAGGACCGTACCAGCAGCATCGTTCGCGAATACACCAGCCGCGGGCCGGTTCGTCTCGTTCGTAAGGAAGTCAATGAAGGTAAGGCGATGGCGCTCAACGATGCCCTACCGATCTGCCGCGGCGAAATCTTCCTGCTGATCGATGCCGACATCACCGTTACGCCCGACATCCTGCGGCACATGGTGCCGCATTTCCGGTCCGGGCGTGTCGCGGCCGTTACCGGCAATCCGCGGGTGGCGAATCGCGGAAGCCTGCTGAAGGTGCTACAGGCGATTGAGTTCTCGTCGATCATTTCCATGCAGCGGCGCGCACAGCGCATCTGGGGACGCGTGATGACGGTCTCCGGCGCCGTATTTGCGGTCCGCCGCTCCGCCATTCTCGATGTCGGCCAGTTTCGGCCGTCGATGGCGACAGAGGACATTGACCTCACATGGCGACTGCAAATGCGATTCTGGGATGTGCGGTATGAACCCAATGCCGTCGTCTGGATGGAGGTTCCGCCGAACCTAAAGGAATTCTGGAAACAGCGCCGGCGCTGGGCGCGAGGGCTGGCACAGGTGCTGAAGCAGTATCGGAGGGTTCCGACGCGTTGGGTGTGGCGTCGTTTGTGGCCGGTTTTCTATGAGTCGATCATCTCGATTCTTTGGGCTTACGCGTTTCTTGGTTTCACGACGTACTGGATTATCTGTCTGCTCGTCGGATACGAGCCGTATGGCGCGTCGCCAATTCCGAACTTTTGGGGCATGTTGATCGCCACGGCGTGTTTGGTGCAACTGTCTGTCGGAGCATTTCAGGATCGGCGGTACGATCCGAAGATCGGGCTGTGCCTGGTGGAGTCGATCTATTATCCGCTGATTTACTGGACGCTGATGGCCGCCATCACCGGCATCTATACGATCGAGTCTCTCTTCCGGAAACCTCCTAAAGTTCAGCGGTGGAAAATTGAGCGGAGTGCAACAGCATGAGATGTGTAGTTGCAATGCTGTTGTTTGCTGTTCTCTGCTATGGCCAGACCGCAGATGTTCAGTCGCTGATCAATGACGGCAATGCCGCGGCGCATCGCGACGATCATGCCGGGGCGATTCGCGATTACCAGCAGGCCATCAAGCTCGACCCGTCGGTTCGGGATTCCCTGCTGCTTAAACTCGGTCAGCAATATTTGTGGTCGGGGCAATCTGCGCCGGCTGCTGAGATCCTCGGCGAGTACGTGAAGAAGAACCCGGCAGACTGCTCGGCGAAGTCGGTTTATGCGCTCTCGCTGTCGTGGTCGAATCGGCTGAGGGAAGCGCAAAGCACGTATCGCGAGATTCGGTCGGATTGTCCGGAACTGTCGCTCGATGCGGCGCTCGGTGAAGCGCGCATTCTCCGCTGGCGGGATCGGAATCGCGCCGCTGCCAAGATCTATAAAGACGTCGAGAGCAAAGGCACTTCGGCGCAACAGAACGATGCGCGGCTTGGATTGGCTCTCACAAAACTGGCGCAAGATCAGAACCGCAGCGCTCGCATGGATTTCCGCCAGCTCACTTCGCAGACGAGTCCCGATCCGTCGGCTATCGAGGGCCTTGCCGTTTCCGATCTTCACCTAGGCATGCCGGATCAGGCGCGCGAAGATCTCCAGATCGGTGGCAACCAGAGCGTTCACAGCCCACAGCTTGCCGATGTTTCAGAAAACATCAGCTCGCTTACAGCGCCAGGCATTACCCCGGCTTTTGTGTTCTTCCATGATGGCGATGGAACCAACTATCTGGGCGGCGAACTCCGTGGTTCGTTTGGCTGGTTTCCGCGGACACATGCCGAAACCTTTGCCGGCGGGTCAGACCTCGATGGTGCACTCGGCCAGATCAATGCTTATTGGACCGGTGCTGCTTTAGAGCATCGCTTCAACGAAACGTTCTCGTTACGGACTGAGGGCCGATTCAATCAGTTCAAAGAAGCACAGTTCAATCCATTTACGGGCGAGGCGGATGCGGTCATTACTCCGACCGACAGCACGCGTATCGACCTTGCGGCAGCGCGCATTTTGATATGGGATAACCAGGCTGCGCTATTCCATCACCTGATCGGCACTTTCGGCAGCATTGGACTCGATCAACGGCTCACGTCCGCCGATCGAATCACGCTGGCATTCGATGCTACGGGATGGTCCGAAGGTAACCGTCGATTACGTTACCGCATAGCCCCAGCGCACACTTTCGAAGGTATCCCACACGTGACCATCTCGTTGCCTGTGCTTTATCAGACGTACGACGAGGGTTTCCATTTCGGACTGTTTTCGCCTCCCAGTTACTGGGAGGTCGCTCCGGCGGTCGACGTTTCGTTCCGCAAAGCTCACGTTTGGACGTTCGGGTTCTACGGCCGTCTGGGAGCGCAGAAGGAGACGTACGAGGACTGGAAACCGCTAGGCACGTTCCAGGTACGCGTGCAGAGAGATTTGAAGGACAAATGGGGAATGGCAGCAACGGTCGGCCACTCCTCTTCGAACGTTGCAAGTTCCAGCGGCTTTAGCCGCACGAGTGTCACCCTCTCGGTGACGAAGCAGTTTTAATCACTGTCCATGCGGCCAGTGCAAATTGAACGAAAGTAACTGCATATTGTTACTTTACACTGCACAAACGCAAAGCATTGCCTCATGTGTGCAACTTGTTGCAATGTTTTCACCCCTCAGTTTTCAACAAGCAACAAAAACACAGGTGTTATGAGCATCTATGCTGGAAGGCCGATTGCAATTAGGTGAGTTGGTGCTCTAGTTCCGATGTCTGGGCCCCGCAGTTCCATTTTGAAATTGAAGAAGTGGACGGTCTAATGATGAGTCTCAAGAAGTCCCCCGTGGTTCTCGTTGCGCTGGCTTTGATCGCTCTGTGGGCGGTAGTGCCGGCGTCAGCTAATACAGTTAATCTGTTGGTGGATGGTAGCTTCGAAGATCCTGGCGTCGCTCCGAACCAAACCTGCGGAAGTTATGGTCCGGCTCAGTGCTATTACGTTGGCGACAGTCTCGGACCGTGGGAGCTCATCGGCAAGAGCGACCGGCAGTATGCAACGGTCATGTTGATGACCAACGACTATCAAGAGCTGTACGGCACCACCAACGACCCTCTTTACTTCCATGTTCACGACGGCAGTCAGGCGATTGATCTTACCGGCGAAGGAAACCAGAACATTCCCGGCGTGCAGGATGGCATCAAGCAGTCTCTTACGTTGGATCCTGGGCAATACCAACTGTCTTTCTGGCTTGGCCATGTGGACGGCACCGCTCCGGGCTACACCAACGGTCCGGCCATGATCAGCTTGTGGATTAACGGCGTTGAGCAGGATATCTTCAGCAACGGCACGAACGCCGATCATGACGTCGCGTGGGAGCAGTTCTTCTTCAACTTCGACGCCTCGGGTCTCACCACGATCGCATTCCTCAATGAGACTCCACTCGGCAACAACTACGCTGGATTGGACGATATTTCTCTTTCCCTCGTTCAGACTCCCGAGCCGGCGTCAATTCTGCTACTCGCCTCCGGACTTAGTGGGCTACTGATTCGCCGTCGCCTGCGCAAGTAACATTCCCTTCTTTCGAGGCCACGGCTACGGTCGTGGCCTCAACTGTTTTAGACACATTCCATTCTGGGATTGCACACCTGCGGTCCATACCTTCTCGGAGTATGCTTTCCCTGAATGGTCTCGGTTGCCCAGTTTCGCGAGTTGACGCCTGACCAACTACGGGCAGCCTTTTCTCAATTTCTCCCGCAAGGATCACGGGACGAACGCGTCGCCACCGTGGAAGCCGCGCTCGAAGGTCCGATGGGACCAATGCTGCGCGAAGAAATAAGCCGCTGGATCGTGGACCACATCATTCCCGTCAACGCCTTGGTTCCGCGGCAATACGAGCACCTTCGCCCGCTGGTTGCTGACGCGATGCGATTCGAGGCGCTACGGCTTTCAGCGCACCGGCTCGCCCCCAAGCTCGTCGAGCAGCTTGAACTAGCGCCGAATACACCTCCGGAAATACGTCTGCTTCGCCTGATCGCAAAAGTTCCGGGCTTGCAAAAGCTCGGACAGGTTCTCTCCCGAAACCGGAATTTGAAGCGGTCGCTTCGCCATGCTCTGTCGAAACTCGAGAACGGCATTCGCGATGTAAAGGCTCCAGAAATCCGCGCCGTTATCGAACACGAGTTCGGTCCCTTGCTCCAGATTTACTCGGTCGAGATTTCGTCGTCGATCCTCTCGGAGGCGAGCGTCAGCGCGGTTATGCGTTTCACCTGGCGTGATCCGCATACGCGCGAACGCTATCGTGGCGTTTTCAAGGTGTTGAAGCCGCATATTCCCGAATGCTTCGCCGAAGACATGGACCTGCTCCATCAGATGGCCCGCTATCTCGGCGGCAAGCACCGCGAATATGGATATGCTCCCCGCGTGATCCAGGACACGTTTAAGAAAGTCCGCCAGTTGCTGGAACATGAAATTGATTTCACCGGCGAGCAGCAGACGCTCGCAAAGGTAGCCGCTGGCTATGGACACATGCGAGGGATTGCAGTGCCGCACCTCATTACGCACCTCTGTACTTCCAGCATCACTGCCATGACCGAGCAACCCGGCACGAAGGTGACCAATGCTGCCCGCCGCCTTAAAGCGTTTGCTCGCGCCAAGCTGGCGGAGCGCCTAACAGAGGCGTTAGTCGCCGCTCCTCTGTGTGCTCCCGAGGACGTAGCGCTTTTCCATGGCGATCCGCACGCCGGCAATCTTCTCTTCGACACGCGGACGGGAACGCTCAGCCTCATCGACTGGGCCTTGACCGGGCATCTGACCGCGGACCAGCGGCGTCACCTGGCATTGCTGGTGGCGATGGTGTTGTTGCGTAATTCCGCGGCGGTCTGCGATGAGATCTGCGCACTGAGCCAGAACCCGATCCACAAACGCCAGGCAGCTATGATTCGCAGTTTTGTCAGTGGTTTCTTCGAGAACCTGCCTCTCGTACGGCCACCGCAACTCACGGACGCGATGCAACTCCTGGAAAGGATCAGTTTGAAGGGCGTGCGCTTCCCCGCATCGCTGATCATGTTTTCCAAGGTGGTATTCATGCTTGACGGCATCCTCGAAGATATTCAGGGCGGAACGTCTATTGGGCCACCGATTGCCCGCAATTTCCTACGGAGATGGCTGAGCAAGGACGTCAAGCTTGGATCGCCGCTTCTTCCTCTAGACTGGTTCGCAATTGGCTTCAACGCGGCCATCTACGGCAGCCGTGTCTTTGTTGAGTGGGAACGACAATTGTTCTCACGCTACACCGGCCTTGTGGTGGAGCCCGCCTGATTCACACCAAATATTTGCGGGTTGTAGAATTTCCCGGCACTGGCGTGCTTGTGATCTCCCGACTTAAAGCCGCTCGCTTACGTCGATCAGCAGTACTCATCCTGCCGCTATTGATCTGCTGCTTGGTCGTCCAAGGGCAAAATCAGCAAGCTCCCTTAACGTGGCACGGTGATCTCTCGCACCGCTTTCTGTCCGCGAAGGGCCGCCGCGGTTTTCTCTTTACCATTGGCGGCGAAGGCGCAGAAGGCTACATCTATCCATTTCGCGTTTTCCACGATCTGCGCGTGACTTTCCAGACCTCGACCTTGGGCCCTCTTGAAAGCCGTTCCATCGCGCAGGATGTCACGGTCACGCCCAGCACCGTCACCCGTCTCTATGCTGCTGACGGACTCCGCGTGCGTGAAACGCTCTTTGTTCCGCTGAATCAGGCCGTCCTGATGCTGTTGTATGAGGTCGAATCTCCGGATCTGGTTAACATCAGCGTTAGCTTTCGCCCCGACTTCGATCTCATGTGGCCAGCCGGCATGGGTGGCCAGACTTACTCCTGGGACGATGAGCATCATTGTTTCCAGATGGAAGAACCCAGCGCCACCTACCACGGACGGATTTGCTCGCCCGCAGTCACTTCGCACAGCAATCCGGCGGACCGCACGCAGCCGTGGAAAACCGATCGCGCACTGTCGTTCGCGCTCCTGGCCAAACCGCATGAAACAGTTCCTGTCATCGCCACCATCGGACTTCCCAAAAGTTATGACGCCTTAGCTCTCCAATCGGCAGCACTAACAAACTATCCTGCGTGGCTCCGGGAGGCACAGGCGCACTACGATGAGGTGCTTCGCGATCGTCTCCAGATCAAAACCGGCGATCCGAAAACGGACGAAGCGCTGGCCTGGGCAACAGTTGCGCTAGACCAGGCCCAAGCCTGCAATCCCGATCTCGGCTGTGGATTGATTGCCGGTTATGGTCCAACGTTTGACACGCGCCGCCCGCAGTATGCCTGGTTCTTCGGAGGTGATGCGCTCCTCAACACATCGGCGCTCGAAGCGATTGGCGCACACGACGAAACGCTTCTTACGCTCGATTTCGTCCGCCACTACCAGAACGCACAAACGGGCGCGATGTGGCATGAGATCTCACAGGCGGCCAATTATGTGGACTGGTTCCATCGTTATCCATACATCTATCGGCATACCGATATCAGCCCGCAGTACCTGGTAACCATGCGTGACATCTGGCGTTCGAGCGGCGATCGCAGGCTTCTCGAACAAAGCTGGCCCTCGATCGACGCGGCGTGGCGCTTTTGTCTCACGCATCTCGATCCGCATGATGGACTGATCGTTATTCCGCCCGACCAGTCTGGCGTCAATGAAAATCAGGCCGACCGCACAGAGAAAGAGCTTCCACTGGAAATGATCTGGGCACAGGGCGCCGAAGCATTCTCCGAACTAGCAGCCGTCTTGAACAAGCCGGACCTTGCGCAACAGGCGCACGATGCGGCGGCCCTCGCCAAAGCGTCGCTTTCTGAGTTCTGGGATCCACGCCGCAACTATTATTTCGAAGGACTGCTCTCCGGGAACCGCGCCTTCACGCAGCAGATGGCGTCGCCCGTTGAAGGTGTCGCTGCGGGATTGTTTCCGCAGCGCGAGCAGGCGATGGTTCTCGATCGCCTGGCACAGCCTGCTTTCCAGATTCCCTGGGGTATTCGCAGCATTCCCAGCGACGATCCACACTACGAGTCCGATTCGTACGCCCATGGCAGCGTTTGGCCGCTTACAAACGAGAGCTATATCCTCGCAACGCTTAAGGCTCATCACCCCGAACAGGCGTGGCCGATCTGGCAATCGCTGGTGAACGATTCCTTTTTGGATTCGCCCGGCCATATTCCCGAGGTACTTTCGGGTGCGTCGTATCGCCCGCTTGATGTGTCGGTCCCCGAACAGACGTGGTCGTCCGCTGCCTTTGTCACGGCCACGGTTCGCGGCATCCTGGGCCTCGCCCCTGATGCACCGAATAATAAACTGCGGTTCGAGCCACACCTGCCTCCGCAGTGGAATCACATCACCCTTCGCAACTATCTCCTGGGTACGCGCAAACTTCAGATCACGTTGACTCGCGACGCCTCCCATCTCGACCTGCAAATCACGAACGATGGAGCGCCTTTCCAATTATCGTTCGCGCCAATGGTGCCATGGAGCGCCTCAACTGGGACGGTCGATGGAAAGAAAGTTCAAGTCACGATCCGAAAAGAAGATCGCGATCTTCACGCTGATATGACTGTTACCATCAACCGCAGCTCGCATCTTGTGCTCTCCAAGAAATAACGGACGCACTGGTCCCGGGCTCTGGAAACTTGCGACACGAAACCAGAAACTAAGTAACTAATGGCACTCGAAGAATATCGCCGCAAACGCCGTTTTCAGGACACGCCTGAACCTCCGCCGAAAGTGGAGAGAAAAGCTGGACACCGCTTCGTTGTGCAGAAGCACGCGGCCTCGCACTTGCATTACGACTTCCGTCTGGAAATGGAAGGCGTACTGAAGTCGTGGGCTGTGCCCAAGGGTCCGTCGCTCGATCCCGCAGATAAGCGGCTGGCAATGATGGTGGAGGATCATCCTGTTTCGTATTACGACTTTGAAGGCATTATTCCCGAAGGCAATTATGGCGCGGGCACAGTGATGGTCTGGGACTGGGGCACATGGGAACCGCTCGGCGACGCAGGTGCAATGCTCGCGAAGGGCGATTTGAAGTTCCGCCTGCACGGAGAGAAGTTGAACGGCGAATTTGCGATCGTCCACATGAAGAGCCGCCGTCCTGGATCGAAAGGCAACGAGTGGCTGCTGATCAAGAAGAAGGACGATGCCGTTCAGC
>CAYWSM010000189.1:0-6882 GCA_964460935.1 uncultured Terriglobales bacterium
TTAAGTTCTTACACGCGGAATCGTGTAACCCACTGATTCCAAAGATTCACCCCTGGGGGGGTCCCCCCGGGTTTTCGGGATAGAGGAGTTCGTTTATGAACGAGACAGCAGTAGTCGGAAACAACGTCAAAGTTAACCAGGAAGTAATCAGCCAGCCGGAAGTGCAGCCGCAGAAGAAGTCCAAGTCGATCGTCCGCATTTGCAAGCACATCAAGGACGACGGCATCCGTTGCGCCACTCCCGCCGTCAATGGACGCCATTTCTGCTACTACCATTGTCGCGCTCATCATCCCGGCGCCCAGGTCGGCACGCGTCGTTACCGCACTCCGATTCCCGAGTCTGTCGCTTCTCTCCAGATTGCGCTCGGGCACACTTTACAGGCGCTCGGCGCAGGCGAAATTTCACCCCGGCAGGCCAATAGCATGATGTACGGCCTGAATACCGGAGCTCGCTTTCTGCGCCTCTCCCAACCTCTCACTGAAGCCGAGCGGCAGCAGGTCGTCACCGATGTGCCTGAGGAAATGCGGCAAGTCCTCGAACCTCCGGAGCCGGACAACTCACGGAACGAATATGCGAATGAATCGGACGATCAGAACTCCGCAACCGAGTCGGAACCGGAGCCCCTCGATGAGCACGAAATTGCCCGCCTTCGCTCCTTCTGCTTGTCGCCGGAACAGCTCCGAGAGTACCAGGATCAGCGAAAAGCACTGGAGGGCACGACGACCCGCGCTTCTACGAGGCTTACAAGCGTGTCTCCTGGCATACGTACGCCACGGAGACGTTTCGAAAACTCGGCACCTTGTAACCCTTAAGTTATAAGCCGATTTGTGGTTGTGCCCCGGGTTCGTGTCCCTCTTTTGGACACCAACCCGGGATTCAGGGTTTCGTTACGACCAGCTCCTTCAGCGCTTCCACGTTCCTCAGGTCGTCCAGTGGTTCGTCGATCGGTGTCTCGGCAATGAAAGCGGCGTGTTTGGTTCTCGGATCGTTCAGCAACCATCGGAACGGCTCGAGACCAATCACGCCCTTCCCAATATGCTGATGCCGATCCAATCTCGAACCGCGTGCCGCTTTGGCATCGTTGCAATGCCACACTGGCACGTTCTTCAGTCCGACCGTATCGTCGAGCTGTTGCATCGTCTCGCGGAAACCCGCTTCGGTTGTGATGTCGTAACCCGCAACGTGCGTGTGACAGGTATCAATACATGCCGCCACCGGAACCGTGTTCTTGAGGAACTCAAGCAGCACCGCGACCTGCTCGAACGATCCGCCCAGCGAAAACTCTGCCCCGGCCGTGTTCTCAATCAGAATCGTCAGCCTATGCTTCTTCAGATCGAGACCGTCAGCGGCAGCCGCCAGACTCTCGACCACGCGTGCCAGTCCTTCCTCTCGCGTCATACCGCGAAACGATCCCGGATGCAGCACGAGGTATTCAGCGCACAGCGCCAGCGCTCTTTCAAGTTCGGATCGGAATGCCTCCACCGACTTCTTCAGAAACTCCCGATTGATCGCCGCGGGATTGATCAGATAGTTCGCATGGATGACCAGCGGCTTCAGGTCGTACTTCTGCCGCAGGTTGTTCATCGTCTCGCATTGCGAAGCGCTCAGCTCATAAGGCTTCCATTGACGCGGGCTCGTCGAAAACACCTGCAGCGCACTGCACCCAAGCCGGTAAGCCCGTTCCGCCGCCGTCTCCACTCCTCCGGCTGTGGACGTGTGCATCCCGATCCGCCGGACCGTTCGCTTCGGTGGCGTCTTCGGCGGGGGAATCAGCTTCAGTATGTCTTTCTCGAACTTCACCCGGCTTCGACTGTAGCACTTGCCGGTTCGATGCCTCCAACCCGGCTAGGACATCTTCTTTATTGCCAATCGCACGGCAACGAACGAGACTAGTGGCATGACCTGGACCGAGTCGTTCACCTGCAACATCTGCGGCAAAACCAAAGGCTCCGTCGATCACTGGTGGGTCGCATGGGTCGAGACCGTTTTGCCAAGCGATGTGGAATCCCCGAAGCCAAAGTTCCAGATTCTCCCCTGGTCGGAACTGATGGCTCGTCATCCCGATGTCGTCCACCTTTGCGGCGCGGGTTGCGCCCTGAAGGAAACGGAGCGCTGGATGACATCAACAGCATCGCGTTCGGCGGATAAGGCATTCAAGAAGCAAGCTTAGGAATTGCCCGCGCACGACGCGAACGTTAGACTAAGGAGTTCAACCGGAGCCATTTATGCTCGTAGTGATGAAGGCGCATGCAACCGACTCGCAAATCGAGGCGGTTTGTGAGCGCATTTCGAAAGCAGGATTCCGCGCCCACGCCATTCCCGGCGCGCAGCGCACAGCCATCGGGATCACGGGAAATCGGGGAGCCGTCGAACTCGGCCTGGAGGAAATGGCAGGCGTCGCCGAAGTTATCCGCGTTTCCAAGCCCTACAAGTTAGTCAGCCGCGATGCCAAGGATTCCAACACCGTCGTAAAGTTCCCGCATCTTGACGTGAGCATTGGAGGCCCCGAGCTTGCCGTCGTCGCTGGTCCATGCTCGATCGAAAGCCGCGAACAAGCATTCGCTGTTGCGGAACAAGTCGCGAAGGCAGGCGCCAAATTCTTTCGCGGCGGCGCTTACAAGCCGCGCACCTCGCCGTATTCGTTCCAGGGATTAGGCGAAGAAGCCCTCAAGATCATGGCCGAGATTCGCGACCGCTTCGGCCTGGTGATCGTGACCGAAGCCGTCGATGGCGAGTCTCTCGAGTTGGTCGAAAAGTACGGAGACATGATCCAGATCGGCGCGCGCAATATGCAGAACTTTTCTCTGCTGAAACGCGCCGGGCGCGCCAGCAAACCCGTCCTGCTGAAGCGCGGCATTGCTGCCACTTTGGAAGAACTGCTCATGGCCGCCGAATACATCATGAGCGAGGGTAACTACAACGTCGTGCTGTGCGAACGCGGCGTGCGCACCTTCGCCGATCACACCCGCAACACACTCGATCTCAGCGTCGTGCCTGCCGTTCAGCGCCTAAGCCATCTGCCGATCCTCGTTGATCCGAGCCACGGAACCGGCAAGCGCAACAAGGTCACGCCACTCTCGCGAGCGGCGGTTGCGGTCGGAGCCGATGGCTTGATGATCGAAGTTCACAACGATCCCGATCGCGCCTTGTCCGACGGACAGCAATCGCTTTTCCCAGAGCAGTTCGAACAACTCATGCGCGAAGTTCGCCAGATCGCCGAAGTAGTTGGACGCCGTATCAGCTCGCCGGTTATGCAGTCTTCGGCAAAGTCGGCAGACTGAGTTGAACATTTCACGTAAGTTCCTGAGCACGTCGCTGGCAGCGCTCCTCTGCCTTGGCATCGCTTCGTGCAGGCGCCACGGCCTTGTCTATCCCGCGGGTTATCACGAATTTGCTTACGTCACCAACGGCAAGAGCAACACCGTTTCGGTCATCGATGCCACAACATTCCACAACATCAAAACCCTGAATGTTGGCGCTAATCCGACCGGAGTTTCGATCAACTCGAATAAGAACGAAGTTTACGTCGTCAACACCGAGTCGAATAACATCAGCTTTATTGACGCTGAGCGTAACGAAGTGATCGCGACGGTTGGCGTGCATCGCGCGCCTTATTTCATTTCCGTGTCGGACGATGGCAAGCGCGCTTACGTCGCGAATTCCGGTTCGGCGAATGTCTCGGTGCTTGATCTCGATGCAAGGAAAGTCATCGCCAATATTCGAGTCGGTGGCGCTCCCGGTCTAGCGCGAGTTTCGCAGGACGGAAAACTCGCCGTCGCATCGAATCGTACGGACGGAACAATCTCGATCATCGATACCGACAAGCTGGCGGTTCGTTCAACGGTTCAGGTGTGCGATAAGCCCGAGGACCTGGCGATCCTGCCTGATTCCAGCAAAGTCTTCGTCGCCTGCACCGGCTCGTCGCAAGTCGCGGCGGTTGATCTGACGACCGATAAGGTTCTGACCCTGCTGGATGTTGGTAAAACTCCGGTGCAACTCGCCATGAAACCGGACGGCGGAGAAATCTTCGTCTGTAACTTCGACGGATCGAGTATCTCGGTGATTGAAACCGGAGCCAATGAAATCGGCCAGACGTTCTTGATCGGCAACAATCCCGCTCACGCGCTTGTCAGCGCCGACAACAGTACGCTCTTCGTCTCCAACTTTGGTTCAAACGCCGTTTCGGTTTACGGCATCGACATCGGCCGCGTTCTTGGCGCACTTCCGACCGGTGCGCATCCGGATTCACTCGCGCTCACGGGTAACCAGAAATTCCTGCTGGTTGCCGACACACTGTCCGGCGATGTTGCAGTCCTACGTTTGGAAAAACTCCCCGGCGCATCGAAGGTCAGTGCCGAACGCGCGATGGTGACCATGATTCCGGTCGGCATGTCGCCAAATGCGATCGCGATAAAAGCATTCAGTACGAA
This sequence comes from uncultured Terriglobales bacterium, assembly GCA_964460935.1. Lineage (GTDB taxonomy): Bacteria > Acidobacteriota > Terriglobia > Terriglobales > Acidobacteriaceae > DATMXP01. Next base: position 4,431 of record CAYWSM010000189.1, read on the forward strand.
GTAGCGAGTATTCACGCTGCTTCTTCTTCATCCCACGCAGGTCGCGAGTGCACAACGCGCGGCGGAGGTTGTTTGAGTTCCAATCGTCCCTGGCCTGCAGCCTTCAGCAACTCGGAGTTAATCTCCGCGCCGGCGAGAATAACGAACCAACTCCAATATAGCCAGACCATCAGCGCGACAGCCGCACCGAGCGTTCCGTAGGTCTTGTTGAAGTTCGCAAAGTGACGGAAGTAGAGACCCAACGCGTATGACGCCGCGATCCAGAATGCCACACCGATGGTCGCGCCCGGCAGAGTTGACCAGAACCGCTGCTTGACGTTGGGAGCCCAGTAGAAGACCAGTTCCACGGCGAGGACTACGAATGCGACCGCAACGGCCCAGCGCAGAACAGGCCAGGCTGTGGCAAACGCCCAACTCATATGTACCTTGGCGGCAAGCCAGACTCCGAACTGCGGTCCGAGGAACATTGCAGTCGCGCCAACCACCAACAAACCACCGATGACGAACATCAGCCCAATCGCGAGCGGGCGCGTTCTCCAGATTGGCCGAGTTTCGGGAACATCATAGGCAACATTGAGAGCTTCAATTAGAGAAGCGAATCCACCAGACGCAGTCCAAACGGTGCCAAGAATTCCGACGGTGAGAAAGCTTCCCTTGTGCGGAGTGATTACGTCTTTCAAAACAGCTCGAACTAATCCCATGCTGTCGCTGGGAACCACGCTCTGCATGTCACCGAGAATCTTGTCGAAGAGGTTGGGGATCGGTAAGTATGCGACGATGGAAGCCGCAAGAATGAGGGCTGGAAACAACGACATTACAAAGTAGTACGAAAGGCCAGCGGCCATTGCCATCGTGTGATTGTTCTGGACGTCTGCATAGACTTTCTTGAGTACGCTGCCGAATTCCCGAAACGCCATTTGGGGCCCCGAATTTCCTTATTTCCCCGTTAGATGGCGGTTTCTCAGAGAGAAGATGGAAATGGAACCGGGCAATAAGGTCGAGCATCAAATAAGCTAAACCTCACTTACCGTTTCCCTCCTTTTAGGTTCGAGGGCAAACGCTGGTTGCAGTTCAGGTTCCGCCCGGTCTCGTAAGTGCGCCGCGATTCGCTATACTTTCACTTGTTTCAACATGGCACTGCAAACTCAACAAGCAGAAGAACTTAATTCTAAGAAGCGAGTCTGGGTTCCAATCGCGGTCATCGCCGCTGTGCTGGCGATCATTGGACTCTACACGCTGCGCTCGCGCCCTGTGGCAATTCGGTATGCGACAGCCAAGCGAGGAACGATCAATTCGGCGATCTCTACCAATGGAAAGATCGAGCCGATTGCTAACTTTGAGGCACACGCGCCGGCAGCTACTTCGGTTCGCAAGCTGTTCGTAAAAGAGGGCCAGCACGTCAAGCAAGGACAGCTTCTCCTCGAACTTGACGACGCACAGGCACGCTCTGATGCGGCACGCGCCGAAGCACAGGTAAAGGCCGCACAAGCCGATTTGAATGCGATTCGCTCGGGCGGCACCCACGAAGAAGTGATCACGAACCAGGCGGAATTAACCCGTGTTAAGGGCGAATTGCAGTCCGCCCAGCGCAACTTAGAAACGATGCGGCGGTTACAACAAACAGGTGCAGCTTCTCCGGCCGAAGTTCAGGATGCCGAAGCACGGATGAACAGTGCACAAAACCGAGTGAACCTCTTACAGCAGAAAACGACAGGCAGCCGCTTCTCACCGCTGGATCTGCAACGGGCAGAAGCAAACCTGGCGCAGGCTAAGGCGGCTCTTTCTGCGACCCAAGATCTGCTGGCGAAATCAAATATCAGGTCGCCCTTGGAAGGGGATGTTTACTCGCTTCCCGTGAAGCAAGGGGCATTCGTAAACGGCGGCGATCTGCTGGTACAGGTTGCGAAACTCTCGCCGGTAAATGTGCGAGCGTTCGTGGACGAACCTGATATCGCCCGCGTAAGCAAAGGCGAACAAGTACTGGTGACATGGGACGCGATTCCGGGCCGCACATGGAACGGCACTGTTACGCAGGTACCGGCAACAGTGACAGCTCGAGGCTCTCGTACCGTAGGCGAAGTGATCAGTGAGGCGGATAACTCCGATCACAAGCTGCTGCCGAATGTGAATGTCAGCGTGGTCATCGTGACAGCGAAGCACGAAAACGCGCTCACGGTTCCACGAGAAGCTATTCACCAGTCTGACGGCCAAAAGTATGTTCTGGAAGTGGTGAAGGACAGGCTGGTGCGACGCGATGTACAGACCTCGATTTCGAATCTGACTGACATTGAGGTCACAAACGGAGTTTCCGAAGGGGCGCAACTTGCCCTCGGCGCATATAACAACATGCCGCTGCGGGATGGAATGGAAGTAACGATACCGAAGTGATGAAGTTAAAATCTCAGTTCCTTGCACTCATTCTTTGCGTGCTATTTGCCCTGACGTCTTTCGG
>CAYWSM010000190.1:0-3650 GCA_964460935.1 uncultured Terriglobales bacterium
CTGTGAATAGGAAGCATCGGCACTGATGTCCCAGCCGTGGAGCTGCCGCTTCAAGCCCAGGTTGCCGACCGCCGCCATGGTGCCCTGGGTATTGTTGTCGGCGGTGTTGACCATGCCGAAGCTGAAGTACAACATTCCAAATAGGGGACGGGCGTAACTGTAGGTAAGCAAGCCACCGTACTGGCTATTGGAGTACTCCTGATCCGCGAAGTGATTGATCTGATGATTGGCGTAGCCGCTCAGAATGAAGCGATGACCGAGGGTGTAGGTTGCGAAAGCGTTCACGTTGACAGCATTAGAAGAAACGTTGAATGGCTCCAGAGAAAAGGACCCAGCCGGCAAGGCGCTTCCTTGTAAAGCGCCAATCAAATTGCTGTAATAGTTCACTTGCCCTGTAACACTCAATTTATGGGTCAGTGCAAACCCCACGGATCCACCGACAGTGTCGGCACTTCCATCGTTGACTACGGACTGACTGTCGGTACTGTAGTTGGAGTGCTGGTAATTCAGCGTAAAGTTTCCCGAGAGTGGCAAAGCGTGGTTCGCCGATAACGAGTAGGAAGTATTGCTTGAGACCGAATGATTGTTATCGCCCGCCAGGAACTCGGGCATTATAACGTTGTAGTTCTGATGCGTAATACTTCCGAATAAGCCGAAACCGTCAAGCTGATAGGTCGAAGTTAGAGTAAATGTGCGGACCGCCGTGTCAGTCGTGCCTGCCTCTCCCAGCAGCGATTCGGAGTCGGCACCGTCCGCGAAGGTAGCTGTCAGGCTTGGCAATTTGGGGAACAATGCGCTCCAACTAATCTCCAAATTCCGGTTCGAGCCGTCTGTGCTCAGACCGGGAGTGCCGGGTAAACCATACTGACTTCCGTTGACGAAGTCCTTGCTATACGAAATCGATCCGGGGAAATGACTGCCGCCAAATAAGCTGGTGGATACGTCGATCCCGCTCTGGTTCAAGATGGAAGTAAGCGACGCACTGTCCTGGCTGCGGTTGTAAAAGGGTCGGATATGGAACGAAAGAAAGTTAGGATTGTAGTAGGAGCCTGACAAGTCGGCTTGGCCAGTGGCGTATGTGCCATGAGTTGACGAGAGATCGTCGAATCCTCCCGAATACCCAACGCCTAAATTGCCGCTCAAGGTAAGATCGGTATTTTCTCCGACCTTTACCTGGGAATGGATCGGCACCACGACGAACAGCAGAAACAACCCTGCTGCTGCCCATCGGATCCATTCGAACGTTCGCGTTTGGCGTCCATACATCGTATACATCCAGACCTACAGCGTCTCAATCCTGGCGTTGCGGCTCAGTTTCTTCGAAAGCGCGGAACGGAGTTGCTGTGTCTTCTCTTTTTGCATGTCGGATTGCAACTTCGCCTTAACCTCCGCGAACGGCTTAATGCCTGCCGGCGTGCGCGCTTCGAGCCGGAAGATGGTGTAGTTGTTTCCCAACTGAATGAGGCCACTCACATCCCCTGGCTTCATCTTTGCCGCTGCCTGCACGATCGGAGGTGGGAGGAAGCTTGCATCCTGGGATTTGTGATCTCCCATGTTCACGTGGAAATCGTCGTCGGATACTTTTTCAGCTAGTAGCCCGAAATCACGATAGCTCTTGGCATTCTTTGCCTGGGCGTAGGCTTCGTCAGCCCGCTTTTTTGCTTCGTCGAGAACGGCCTTGGTTTCATTCGGCGGAAGGATGGAGATGCTCTGGATGCGCAAGATTTCTCCGTGCTTGTACTCGGCGGAGTTCTTCAAGTATTGCGCTCTGGCTTGCTCGGTCGTAACACGAGCGGGAGTATCGACTTCCTGACTCAGTAGTTTTTCGATCAGTAAGGAGCGCCGAACTCTCTCGCGCATCGTCGTCTTGGAGCCGTTCACTTCAGATTTTAGAAACTGTTCATAGACAGACTGGCTGGAGAACTGCTTGCGAAACGCTGCTTCGGCGGCAGCAAGCTTCGTGGGGGAAATCTCCATGTGTCGGCGCTTGGCTTCCTGGTAGACCAGTTCCTCGAAGATGATCATCTGGAGAGCGCCGCGACGAATCTCCGGCTCTAGCTCTTTAGGAAAACCATTGTGTTGTTGCGCGTAGGGGAAGATGGTGAACATTTCGCGCAGCAAATCGCGGTCGTAAATTTCCGCTCCATTCACCCGTGCCACCACTTTGCCGGTGGGCGTGAAGGCATTGGCCATCTGCGCTTTGGGCAAGCTCTGTGCGGCGGCCGGCTTTGAGACCGAACTTGTAGATGAATGTGACGATGCCAGTTGCGCGGCGGCAGTCGTCACCGCCATCGTCGCGATTATCAGCGCGCTGTAGATCCTGGTTTTCATAAAGCTCTCACCCCAATAGCTACAATTCCGAAAAGCCAGGGGAGAGAAACTCTCCCCTGGTAATAAATCCACTAGAAAGCAGTGGTAACAGTAGTGATACCGCTGGCTTCGTTCGCACCACCCGCGCCAGTGTAGTGGCATTGGCGGCAGAACTGCGTGGCGGAAGATGCCTGCTGCGCGGTCGGGTTGGAACCCGGATTGTACGGCGCCGCGAGGAAGAAATACGTCGGGAACGTGCCGCTCGTACGTGTGTGGATCGGAGCATCGGCGTTCGCGCTGGCGATATACATGCTGTGCGGGGTGTGGCAGGTGGTGCACAGCAGATATGCGTTGCCAGGAGTGGTGGTATCCGGCAGTGCCACAGGCGAGGCGTGCCCGTTGGAGGTAATGCTGGGCAAGCCGTAGTGGTTGACGAAGATGGTAAAGTTCGGGTCTGCACCCGAATCCTTCAAGCAAGGGCCAAAGGAGCAGGTACCAAACACCAACTTGCTGGCAACCCTCACTGCACCGAGAGTAGCCTGTGGTCCGATCGGGTGATCGTTGTAATAGTTACCGGCAGCAGTTCCGTCATTGCCAAGCAACGTTGGAATGGCGTTCGGACCATACAAACCCGTGGGGAGAAGGTTCATCGCCTGCTCGTAAGACTTGTTGGTCATCATCGCGCCCTTGGCGATGTTGCCATCGTGGCAGCTCAAGCACATCATGATGCCGGAGAGCTCCGCCGGTTCATCAGCGAACTGGTCAGAGGTGGGCAGTGTGGTAGCAAACGAATTACCGCCTTCGGTCACTTTGTCGCCCTGATTGATCGTCACGCCGTAAAGCGGACCAAGATCCTGGCCCCACAAGGCATAGTTACCGGCATTGGTCGTGTCCTTGACCACTCCGACGCTGCTGCCGCCCGCGCCGAACGCGCCGCTGTGCGGAGCGTGGCAACCAGCGCAACCGCGTCCACCATTCTGGTGGGCGCCCAGCTTATCGACTCCGGTGATGCCACCGGTGCCTTCCGTGTAGGTCTGCGCCATCGTGAAACCAACGGCGATCAGAACCACGAGGATTACAAACATTACTTTCTTCATATAAGGTTTTAAGACCTCCTGATTTGTAACAGCTGCTACAACTACTGCTTCTACTGCTTAGTCCCTGGGGGCCGGGAACTTGTCCGGTCTCCTTTTGGCTGCCCGCGGACAACCAAAACTTTTGGCGTTCACTGCGCCTGCCCCGCTGCGGGCTTCGCGTCCGCAGCTTGTTTCGTTGTCGCACCTGACTTCTTTTGTGCCGCTTCAGCTTCCCGCTTTGCCAGTTCCGCCTTGGCTTCGTCG
>CAYWSM010000191.1:0-3996 GCA_964460935.1 uncultured Terriglobales bacterium
CCTGAAGTTCTTCTACGGGCGCGTCTTCAACAAGGTCTCGACCGACAGTTCGCTCACCTACACCTTCAACGGCGAAGCCGGCAAAAAGCAGATGCAACTGGCGAACGTGAAGCGGCGCAACTGGCTCGCGCAGATCAAGCCGGAAGCGCTGGTCCAGCCAAAGATCCGCAAGATCTTTCCCGACACGGCCTACTGGGTCGCCGACCTCAAGACCGGCGCTGACGGCAAAGCAACGGTGAAGTTCGCCTTTCCCGATTCGCTCACCACCTGGCGCGCCACGGCTCGCGGCATCACCGCCGACAACAAAGTCGGCAGCGCCGTGTCGAAGGTGATCGTCCGCAAGAACGTGATGGTCCGGCTGGTCGTGCCACGATTCTTCCGCCAGGGAGACGAAGTCACCATCTCCGCCATCGTTCACAACTACCTGCCTGATGCTAAGACGGCCCATGTCTCGATGGACGTCAAAGGCCTCCAGGTACTGCAAGGTTCCACCCGAGACGTCAACGTTCCCAGCAAAGGTGACGTGAAGGTCGATTGGCGCGTAAAAGCCCAGAACGTGCTCGAAAGCACCGTACTCGCCAAAGTGCTGACTAATCAGGAATCCGATGCGATGGAGTTGACGCTGCCCGTCATCCCCTATGGCCTCAAAGCCGCAATCCCACGCGGCGGATCGCTGAGTGACACCAACGGTGACATCACGCAGGACATCTCCTTCCCCGCCAACACCGAAGCTTCGGCCCGCAGCATTCAAGTCGAATTGTCGCCATCGGTCGCCGGGTCGATCTTCAGCGCGCTCGATTACCTGACTTCCTATCCGTACGGTTGCACCGAGCAAACGATGTCCAGCTTCCTGCCCGACGTGATCGTCGCCGACGCCATCAAGCAACTCGGACTCAAGTCGCCGCTCGACCAGGTTGAGCTTAATAAGAAAATCGACGCCGGCATCAAGCGCCTCGACGACTTCCAGCACGACGACGGCGGTTGGGGATGGTGGCAGACCGACGATAGCCACGTCTTCATGTCGTCCTACGTTCTCGCCGGGCTGAGTCAGGCGAAGGCCGCCGGTTACCCGATCGACGCCGACCGCCTGCAGAAAGCGCAAAATTGGGTTCGCCGTACCTTCGACTCCGACCAGAAGATCGTTCCCGACATGCGCGCCTACATGGCGTATTCGCTTGTGCTCAGTGGAGTGACCGACAAGGAGGTAGTAGATTCCGTCTGGCAGCAGCGCGACGGCCTCACCCCTTATGGCAAAGCGATGCTCGGTCTGTCTATGGATCTTCTCAAAGATCCCCGCGCAACTGATCTCGCAAACGACGTCGAGAAGGGCGCGATCGTCGAAGGCGAGCAAGCGCACTGGTCACTCAATCGCGATCCGATGCTCGACTTCGACACCGACGCCAGCCCCGAGGCGACCGCGTTTGCCGCCAAGTTCCTCGCGCGCGTGCGTCCCGAAAGCCCATTGCTTCCAAAAGCCGCGTTCTGGCTGGTCGTCCATCGCAACGAGGGCTTCTGGTGGGATTCCACCAAGCAGACTGCATTCGTTGTTTACGGCCTCACCGATTTCCTGAAGCAGAGCGGCGAACTGAAGCCGAACTATTCCGTTGAGATGCTCGTCAACAACAAGGCAGTACTATCGAAAACGTTTGCCGAGTCGGATGCCATCTCCACCGGCGCTACGCACCTGTTGCTCAAGCCCGATCAGGTCGGACAAACCAACAAGTTCGTCATCCGTAAGCGCGGCCAGGGACGTCTGTACTGGTCCATCCGTGGCAGCTACTACTCCGACGAGAAGAAACTCACCAATGTTGGAGCCTTCAACCTGGCGCTCGCGCGCGAGTACTTCAAACTTGTGCCCGTGAAGGAAAACAACAAGATCGTTTACACCTTGAACCCGCTGAGCGGGCCCGTCCAGGTCGGCGACACGCTTGCCGTCCGGCTCACGGTCACCGGTTCTGACTGGAAGTACCTGATGATCGAGGACCCCATCCCCGCAGGCACAGAATTTGTCACCAAAGACAATCTGTACGAATTGAAGAATCAGCCCAAGTGGTGGGGATGGTGGTACACGCGCCGCGAATTCCACGACGACCGCGCCGCGTTTTTCCAAACCTACTTCGTGCGTGGCGGACAAGAATACGTGTACTTGCTGAAGGTCGTGAACCCCGGCGTGTTCCGCGTCAGTCCGGGCAAAGTCGAGCCAATGTATCAACCGAGTTACTTCGCCACCAGCGATCCGCTGACGTTGGAGGTCAAATGAAATCCCGCATGGCAGGTTTTGAGCACGATACATTTTCCGCCGTCTGGAACAGCAAGCGCGTGTGGCTGATCCACATCTTCGCCAACGCGCTGTTGTTCGCGGCGTTCTTCTATTGGCTGCGCATTGACGAGGAGAGCAGCTTTCACGTTGCCATCTCCGTTCTGATGGGTGCGGCTATCATCTTGTGCACCATGTGGCTTCATGCCGCGACGCTCGATTACTTCCATCAGCGCCATGCCGGAACCGGTACGAGTTTCGGCGACTCGATGCGTGCCGCCCTCGCGCGAGTGCCGGCATTCCTCGTGTGGGCGATTGTCTTCGGCGTTGTGCTCGACCTGATTGGCGGCGCATGGGATTACGACGCGCAGGCCGGAGGATGGGCGCGTCACATGTTGCCGCAGTTTTTGCGCACGCACGTGAGTCCGCGCAGCATGATCTCGGCTTTTGTCTTTTTCGTTGGATTCATCTTTTACGTGCTATGGCCCATCGTCTTCCTGCCGATAGGCGCACAGGTTGCACGCTTCAACTTCCGCGGATTCTTCGGCCGTCCTCTGCTCGCCGCATTTCGCCCATTGCGGCATTTGCGTTTCTGGGCCGTCTATCTGGTGTGTTTCGCCGCAGGCATGTACGTTCCTTACATATTGGCGAACGTCGTCCCCAAAGAAAATGCCTCGCTTCATTACCAGACCGCGAGCATGATCGCCCGTCTCGGAATCGCTTACATGTTGCTGGTAACCGGCTGGCTAGTAGTTTGTTCGGCGATAACGCGTGCGATCGAAGGCGAAGTGCCAACCCCAGCCCCTGAGCCGTCCGCCGAACCTCTCGCGCCCGTTACTTCGTAGCGCCAGCGGCTTGCCGGCTATTGCGAAATTAAAATCCACGCAGCGAGATGATTGAGAGTAGCCCAGGACGCAGTCCTGGGCTACTAGGTGAATACATTCGCATACAGTGCTATCATTTGTAGTTGGAGTGATTTTGTGGCTCAATCCAAAGTATTGACATTGCGTTTGGACCCCAAGCTCAGCAAGCAACTCGACAAGTTGGCGGATGCTTCACAGCGCAGCCGCTCCTTCCTGATAGCGGAAGCAGTCCGCGAATACGTCGCTCTCAACCAGTGGCAGATCGATGAGACAAAGAAAGCGATTGAAGAGGCGGATCGCGGCGACTTCGCCTCCGACCAGGAAGTTCAGCAAACGCTAAAGAAATGGAAGCGGCGTGCGAGTTAAGTGGCTGCGAACGGCGCTGGCCAATCTCAATGCCGAAGCTGATTACATCGCCCAAGACAGTCCTGAAGCAGCCTCACGCGTCGTTACTGCCATAGAGGACGCAGTGAATAACCTGGCGCAATTTCCTGCTATGGGACGCGCCGGACGAGTTACAGGGACAAGAGAGCTGGTTGTTCCGGGAACGCCCTACATTATTCCGTATCGTGTTCGAAATGGCGCCGTAGAAATCCTGCGCGTCTTCCATGGCGCTTGTCGATGGCCGAAGCAATTATGAACGGTCACCGAGGAAGATTACGGAGCGCTTCCCATCCCCGCCTCAAACCCTGTCAAGCGCGAAAAACCGCGATTTTCGACGTAAGCACATGAAAACAAGGAAAATAAAAAGTTCGTGATTTTGGCAGTAAATCCGTCGCCGCACGCCATAATCAGAATTGAAAGGTAGAGAAAGAAAACAACCTGCGGCAATTTGTGATAAGCACGGCCAGCAAGTGATTTGTTTCCAATATTTTC